>NZ_DBHKYV010000058.1:0-45954 GCF_057315035.1 Cupriavidus sp.
CGTCGATCGTGATTTTCCACCTATCGACCTGTCTGAGGAAATTAGACCACCACAGTCCCCCCTTCCCCGCCTTTGGCACCGGCATAGCCGGAAAGGGAGAAGAATTCCTCCTGCGAGACGGCCACGCCCGGCTGCTGCGTCCGGAGAAGCCTGATTCACTACTGCGTTATGCTCTCGACACAGCACTACTACCCGGAACAGGTTTTCGCAAGTGCCGGCCGCCCGCCGCCGGAGGGGTTCATCCAACTAAGAAGGTTACTAAAGAATACACAGCGCGAACATCTCAAAATGCCGCGTTTATATCCCCCTGAAATCGATCCGTCACGGGTGGCTTGGAGCTTTAAGTAGGCCGGGAAGCTGCAATCGCCCAGTGGATATTTCCCATGGGAATCTCACGAACTACCGTGACGGCAAATCCGACGAAACCACCGAGTTCGTTGTCTATGTAGACCTGGACGTCCAAGACGAAGGCTCCGACAGCGACATGCCCGAGAACATCTGGAACGAGATCGTGGAACGCCGCCGCAACAACTTCGGCGCATAGTCGATGCCGCACTACATCGTGCGCATCACCAACTGCGCCGAGTCGGACGACTAAGGACCGCCCCTCATCAATAAGCCGCCATCACCCTCACGGGCCGATGGCGGCATTTTCTTCGGCCGGGTGGAGTAGGAACGTTGCTACCTCGGTTGTTGCGGCACGTCTTCGACCTGAACTGGAGATACGCGCTTCGTGATGCGCGCAAACTCGCGCGGATGTTCCTGCTGCAGGCGAGTGGCCGCCTTGATCAGGACATCATCCCTTATCGCCCAGCGCTCGACCGGCGGCCCGGGCTGCGGCTTGAGGTCCGTCTCCACGAACACATAGCGCTTTGCGATATCACCGATCGATCGTGCCATGCCAATCTGCCCGGCCTGATAGTCCTTGAAGTAATCTTCTGTCGTTCGCAGGACGGTCGGCATGATGTGAACATCAACGCTACCCGCTGGTCGCGTGCCCGTAACGCCTGGCTGGCGCACATACCTCTCGATCACGTTCAGCGTAACGATTGCCGAATCCCTGAACGTCTCCGCATCCAGATTCTTGATGGTAACGACGGCGTGGCCCACGAGCGGCATGTCAGCGTCGTTCTCGTCGTATTCGAACGTGACGTGCATGTTCAGCTTGATCTGGCCAGCCCGCGGGTTCATGAACAGCCGCGCCTTGTCGGGTATGGAGCCGGTCTGATCAAACTGCTCTTCGTCGAGGGGACTTAGGTACTTATCTGCTTGCTCCACGCAATCGTACACGCGGGCGCCGCCTTCGATCGGGAAATCTAAGATATTGGTCGGGAACGCTGGGAGGGGCTTGTTTGGATTTTTCTGTGGATCGAATGGAACCAGCTCGACGTCGGCCACATCGTTGATGCCGGTGATTCGAAGCATGTAGCCCAGTTGAATGCCCGACTGGTCCATCCGCCGGGCCATCGGGATCCTGATCACCTTTTCCATGTACTGGCGCAAACGAGTCGCCGGGTACTTGACGTTGGGTTTGCCCGCGAAGTAGCCCAACGTCCCGAGTGACAGCTCCTCCGCATCGCCGACCTGCACGAGGTCTCCGCTAAAGAACTCGGGCGGCGCGATCGGGCCGACCTCTGTGGCGCCAGGACTGACCAGCTTGCCAAGTTGGCGGTAGGCGTCCTTAAACGCCTCAATTCCGCTCTGCGCATAGACCGTCTGGTACGCGGCGTCCCTGTTCGACAAGGCGCTCGCAAGCGCTAGCTGGTAGAAGGACAGGTAGTTGGTAGGCTCGTATCCCAAGATAGGCGCCCGCCGTTGAACGAAAAGGAATCCGTCCGAGAATTCCATATTCATCGCCCAAACCCCTGAGACGGGGTCGACTACGCCATTCGGAACCCCGTACCCAGGGTCCATTAGGCCCATCGTCATCCCCGGGTCCGGAACGTTGCCCAGTTCTGATGGGACCATCGGAATTTTGAGCAGTGTGTGCGTGAAGATGGTGCGCATCATGCTGTTTTCCCAGCGAGCGATGAACTCGCCGAGTTTGTTCCGCACAGACAACAGATCACCTCGAAGATGGCAGGTCGAACGGAACAACGGCTCTTCGACAGCGACACACGCGAAGTAGAGTCGCAAACCTCCGATCAGGACGTCGATGTAGTAGCCTGGGTCAAAGATATTCCCAGCGAGGTCTTCAGTCGTGGCGTAGGTGACCTGACTGGGGTCATCAGGATCGTCCGAGGTTCCGACGAACTCCATGTACTGAGGAGTTGCGACGTCGATCCAATGGTTCGTCCTATATTCCGCAATATTGTATGGATAGGAATGGGTAAGCGTGGGCGGCGCGTATTTGTAGAACCTCCGCTGGAATGGAAGGTTCGAGTAGCCGGGGCTGAGCATCTGGTTCAGGCTCGTGTACAACGCGTTACGCTTTGACCTCAGGTCGGTCAAGTACGGTTCCGAACGGGAGGTGGCCGCGTCTTGCATGGCGGTCTTTATCTCGCCAAGTTGAGTACGCCATGCGTCGACGTTCCTCCTCTGCTCGGATTTCTGTTCGTCCTTCAGATATGCGTAGATGGTGTTGATGGTTTTGAGAATGTCATCGAGCTTCTGGGCCATCGGATCTTTCTTTTGGGGCAGAAACCCGAGGCTCGCGATCAAATTCTGGACCGTCTGGACAGCGCTAAAGGCGGCTCCGATGCCACTGGCCAAACTGGCAAGCGTCCCCGCAATGTCTTTAATATTCGAGATGTCTGTGGGCGAGAACTTGGCCCACGTCAGGAATTTATCAACGCCATCAGGCTTCTTATCATCGGGCATGACTGCCCTCCCCTAGCTTCAACGACCCGTTCAGGTTTCTGATGTGCTTGGATGCTAGGCGAGGCTAGAGGCAAGTCAATTGCAAGACGTTTAAGGCAGATGAAAGCGATGAGCCTGCAATGTTTCAAGCTTGCAACTGATCCATCGGGCGCCTACGCCTTTACGCACCAGATAGGTAGAAGACAGGCAAATATCGAGTGGTGACATGACCTTGATTCACGCTTTGAGCAGTGCCTCGATGATCTCGTCGGTGGCATTCATCTGTTCGTAGTTAATCTCGTCGGCGCCAGACGCGTGATGGTACTAGGTAAAGTACAAACCCCATCTGGAAGGAATGAGCTGCTGGCGATCAGCAAGGATGGCGGAATCACAGAGCATGTTGGCCGCCCTCGTGAGCATCTGACAGACCATCACCGCCTCAAACGCCTCAAATTGTCGCAACCTCATATACTTCCTGTCGCAACAGCCCAGTGTGTGCGGCATTGTGCAAAGCCATCGAATGCACCTTGAACCCTTTCCTTCTGGTTGCTTTAATCACCAGAAGCTTGGCAGGACAATCGCCCCTTGGCGAGAATGGAAGAGCGTGTTGCAACGACGGAGGAGAGAAGCGATGGGTTACCGTTTATTCGCCTCCCGGATTCTGCTGAACGCTCTGATCCTGGTGAGCATCGCAAGCGTGTCGTGGGGTGCTAGCGATGCGCCTCGAAGCGCCGGCTCGGCTTCCGCCCCCCGCGCAGAGCCCAAAGCCCGCACCCCTGAGCAGCAAGCCGTAGCGGAACGCGAACAGACGGTTCGTCACCAATTGAGCGATACGACGGATGGCGAAACCCGCTTCGAATTGCTCAATGCCCTCTCGTCTGACTATTTCCGCGTCGGCATGGTCGTCGAATCGATGCGCGTCCGAGAGGAAATTGTCGTCGACCAGCGCATCCCTCCCGGGCGGCGCTCGCTGGCGGCATCTGCGTTGGCCAATGCGTACGGCCGCTCTCTAGATTTCGCGCGAAGCCAGCGGCTGCTCGAACGCGCGAAGTCGCTCGCCCGCGACACCACGCCCGCCGAACTGGAGTTGTTGCCGCGCGAGCCGTCGTATGCCTACTACACTGCCGAGGCGGAAATTGACCGCCGCTATCTAAACCGGCACAACCAAGCGCTGATGAAGCTCCGGGACGGCGCGGACATTGCCTGGCGCAATTTCAACGATCCAGCGCTCAGCCCGCGTCGCCACCGCGCCGCCGCCAACGAACTCCTTGAAAACTCCACGAATCTCATCCGTCTGATGGTTCAAAACAATCGGCGGGCGGAGGCATTGAGCTACGCGAACGAGATGAGCTGGTATGCCGACAACCGGCAAGACCTTCAGCCGAGTCCCGCGCAGCGCGCGGGACTCAAAGTTGGGCGGGCCATCGCGCTCTCATCGAACGACGATTACGAGGGTGCGCTTGCCGCCATTGACAGCGCTATCGATGGCTTTCGGCGCGCGGACGTTGCGCCACACGCAACGAATTTTGCGGATGCGCTGCGCCTCCGCCTGATGATTGCGCTGGCACTGGGGCGCATTGGCGAGTATCAGGCAGATGCGGACGCCTATGAGCGCGCGGCTGGCACCAATCCGGTCGTCGCATCCGAAGTCTCCGAGGACGAACGGCAGTCACTTGTCTTCGCCTCGCGTGGACAGTGGCAGGAGGCCCAAATTCGGATCTCGGCGTCCATGGCGGTAAATCTGCGCAGACAGGGCCCGGAAAGTCCTTTCTACAAGTACAAGGCGGCGATGCACATGCTGTACCGCTTGCAAGATCCCGACGGTCATATTGGTAACATGGAGATCTCAAGCTACGTTACCCCTCTCATCGGGACAGTAGGCGAATGGAACGACTCGAACACACGGGGTGCCTACGCCGAGGATGGCGCGCTCGCCATGTCGATGAGCCGAGCTATCAGCGATGGGGAGCAAGGGCAAGTTCTCGCGTTTCGTATCGCCGAGCTCTTCCACATGAATGCAACGCAGGGGGCGATGGCAGACGGCGCGGCGCGTCTCGCCGCATCGACGCCGGCCCTGCGCGCTCTAGTCGAGCAGGAGCAGACGCTGCGTTACAACCAGAACACCGCACGCATGGATATCGCGCGCGCGGCGCGCCGGCTTGAAACCGAAGAAGGCAAGGCTGCGCGCCAGGACAAACAGGATCAGACGAAGCAGGACCAGGCGAAGCTGGACATCAAGCAGGGCGAACAGGCAATCCAGGCCATCGAAGACAAACTGGCCGATCTGCGCGCGCAGATCGCGTCACAATTTCCGGTTTACCGCCAACTGGTGGCTCCTGCAATTCCGACACCCGCAACCTTGGGCGCAGCGCTGCACGACGGCGAAGTGTATCTGGATGTGTATGCAGGTCGCGATGTGAGCTACGCATTCGTAGTGCGTCCGGGCGGCGCCTTCCGCGCGGTCCGTCTGTCCACCACGCGTGCCGCGATAACGAAGCAGGTTGTGGCGTTGCGCTCCGGCTTTGATGCGGGAAAGCCGCCACGGCGCGCGGGTGATATGGCTGGCTTCGACCTAGGTGCGGCGGCAAACCTGTACGAGGCCCTGATCGCACCAGTGCAGGATGACCTCCGAGGCGCGAAGACCGTCTACATTGGCACAAGCGGCATTCTCGCTAGCATTCCGTTCAACGTGTTAGCAATCCGTCCGGCATCAACCCTCGCGAGCACAAAATGGTGGATCGAAACGGCGACGCCAGTGCGCATCCCGAACGCTTCGGCGCTGGTACTTGCGCGCGGTCACCCCGCGACTCGCGCGCGCGAGCCCTTTGTCGCATTCGCTAACCCGAGCTTCGATGGTCGTGTGGCGCCGTCGAACGTCGATGTTCCGGTGGGAAAAGTTGTCGCACGAGCCGTTCCCGCGGACGATCGTGCTCGTGAGTTTGACTACCGTCGCGTCTCGCCACTGCCGGAAACGCTCGGGGAAGCGCGCGCGATCGCGAAGACGCTCGACGCGCCGGAACAAACCGTGCTGTGGGGAACGGCGGCGTCGCGTAGCGAGGCGATGAAACGGGACTTGTCGAACTACCGCGTGGTGTTATTCGCGACGCACGGCATTGTCGCGGGAGAAGTGCCGGGCTGGCGCAAAGCCGGCCTCGCGCTCGCTTACGAGGGAAGCGGACTGGCGGACTCGATCCTCACCGCAGACGACATCGTGACATTGCGGCTGAACGCCGACTGGGTGGTACTGTCTGCCTGCAACACTGGGCTCGTCAGTGGCAATGCTGGCGACGCGATTTCGGCCTTGTCCCGGGCGTTCTTCGCAGCGGGTGCGCGTTCGATGCTGGTAACCCAGTGGGCGGTCGAATCCCGGTCGGCTGCCGTGGTCACAACCAGTGCTTTCCATGTCTACGCGGCCGAACCGTCGCTCTCCAAGGCCGACGCGCTAGCGCGAGCACAGCGCGACATGGCGATGGGAAAAAACGGCGAACTCTATCGTCACCCATACTTCTGGGGCGCCTACTTTCTCGCCGGTGACGCGGCACACTGATCTCGTTCCACTTCGCGAAGTAAAAGGCTCTAACTCACTTTGATAATCTGATGATGGTTACGCGCCGGTTCTCTGGCGCGCCTGGATCGAGCGTATTTAGCGGCTCGGATGAACCCTTTCCGACCGAAGACAGGCGCTCCGGCGCGACACCATCCTCGCGGCTAAGATAATTTCGAACGGCAGCCGCGCGCGCTGTCGAAAGCTCCATGTTCGCGTCAGCGGATCCTCGAGGATCGGCATGGCCCTCGACGCGAAATTTGTAGCCGGATAACTCCGCAGATTGTAGAGCGCGCCCCACCTTGTCGAGCGCCGCACGCGCACGCGGAGTCAGGACTGTCGAATTGGTTGCAAAGGTAATCAATAGCGCCAGCGTAGGCTTCGTCACGGGGAATACTGCATCGCCCGTGGCGCCACTCCCCTTGTACATGATGCCGCGTGTGGTCGCACTTTCCTCCGCCGATTCCGGGTTTAGCGCATTGATGACAGATTGTTCGTCGACTTCCTTTTCGTCGATGACCGGCTGCGCCCAGGCAACGCGTTCTAGACCGGCGACGCAAAATGCGGCAACAAGCATAAGGACTTGGCCGCGCCGTAAAGGAAAGTTTCGCTTTTTCAGGCACCACATATTACCTCCTCACAAGCGCGCCGCTATTGCGCGGCATGCATCTTTGGCGTATCTCTCGTTATCGCAACCGGAAGAGCAAGCCTACCTGCCTTTGCCGCCACGAACCTCGGGCTCAAGCTGACATGTGCTTTTCCAGAACGGCGCGGCGTAACGCAGGAATGACCTCACCCTCTAATGCCGCGACGCTAGGTCCTTGAGCCCAAACCTCGCGGTCAACGATCGCCGCAAAGTATGGCGTGCCTCTGTTGCGCAGGATACGCTTGCCGCCCGGCCCATCATCGGCGAGCCACTTCAGATGCTCCGGTAGCTGCCAGGCGAACACTGCCCCCCTACCTGCTCCCATTGAGAGCTTAAGGTAATCGACCTCGCCGAACTCCGGGAAAGACTTCATCATCTTGTCCATCCGCCCGAAATACTCGGCTTCATAGCCACGGCAAGACGGGCAATTGACCTGCCCCAGGTACAGGAGGGTGAGGCGGGAATTACCGTCGGCGTGACGGTGGCTGCCGCCCGCTTCTGCCCTGGGGAGATTGGCCACGCCGAAGGCGAGCGCGCCAATAAGAAATGATCTTCTATACATTTTTTCTCTCCAGTGGTAATTCTCGGATCGGACCCGACACCGGTCTAACTTCGGCAGCTTGATGACAGCAAGAATTTGGCCGCTGCTGCCACTTAAAACCATAGCAGCACTACGGTAGAAAGCCGAGCCGCCCGGCACGGCACGCTTTTCAGTGGCTTTCAGCTGGACATCGACGGGCAAGATCGCGATGGTCATGGACATGGTGTTCTCTGGTACAGCAGGCTTGCTGGCTGGCTTGAGGGAGTGGTTTGTTTGTTGAGTTTGTTGCGCCCGCAGCCATATATGCAGATGTTGTGCCACGCAGCCGAAGCACGAATGAGAATCCTGTAACCTCTTGACCTACAACCGTTTCTCACATCTGGATAACGGATGAGGCCGGGCATGGCTCCGAGGTTACGTTAGTCACCGACCAACAACGAGCAGTAGAAATGTCGGAGTTTGACAGACAGCAATGTGCCGGCCTCTGTCAAGCAACAACGACAGGGGTGGCGTCCTAGCAGCGAAGATCACAACCACGCAAATTCCCGGCCGGGATCCCGCTAGCACAATGAGGGCGGCGTTGTTTTCGCGGTGGGAATTGCTACGCCAGTAGTGCCGGCGCAGGTGGCCGAGAAAATCGACGTACGGTCCGGCGCGTTACGACGGCCGTACTGAGCCAGTATGTATGCTTAGACGGCCGACAAAGGTCGTTCTGAGACCGTCAACCACCCCGCAGATCATTGAAGCCGAAGGAAGTCCGCCGGGGAAGTAGGACTCCGAGCCGGAGCCTTTGATCTGTGTTGAAGGTCACATGCTGCGATTGAGTTCCCCCCCGTCAGTGCCCCTCCTCAATGTTGAGGATCTTCCCTAAACCGAGAAAGTAATTCGCAAAGGCAAGCACACTTGCTGTCACTGCGATATAGACGACCGACAGTGCGGCTAACGTCGGATCTGCGAACTCCCGGACATAGTTGTACATGGACACCGGCAATGTTTGCGTGTCTTGCGTTGTGACGAAAAGCGAAGCGGTAAACTCGCTGAACGACATGATTGCCGCGAACAACCAACCTCCGAACAAACCTGGAGCAAGCAACGGGATCGTAATCGTGAACATCACCTTTAACGGCGATGCACCAAGACTTGATGCAGCCTGCTCCAGCCTGGCATCCAGATTCTCCATCGACACATAGACGCTCTTCAGCACAAACGGCAACACCAACATCACGTGACACAAGATGACAGTGCCATACGATCGGTCAATGGAAGCCTGCGAAACCAGAATAAGCAGGCCAAGCCCTAGCGTGAAATGAGGCACCACGAGAGGGGATTGCAGGATCGCCAGCAACGCGTGCTTACCGCGGAACTCCAAGCGCTTGACGGCGATTGAGAGACAGGTGCCAACTACGAGCGCGATGAACGACGACCAACCGGTAACGACGAGACTGGCGTGAAACCCGTCGCGAAAGTCTGGATAGGTGAAGACGCGTGCAAACCATGCCAACGAATAGGATTCCGGCGGAAAAGTGATGATTGCCTTTTCGTTGAACGCAGCGATCGTCACCACGACGACCGGCAGCAGTACGAAGGCAAGAAGAAATAGGACGAGTAGCGGTCCCGCGATGCGCAGAGGCAGTGGCAGAGCGTTCTTGATTCTCATTTTAGTGTTCTCCAAATGCCTTCAATCGCTTCGTGAACAACCCCAGGGAGAAGAGCGCTACAGCTGTCAACAGCAATCCCATCACACTCAGGCTGGCAGCCAGCGGGAAGTTCATGGAAGCGAAGCCGAGTTGGTACACGAGCGTCGACACCGTCGGCACGCGACCTCCCCCAATCATCTGAGGTGTCGCAAAAGCGCTAAAAGTCCAGGCAAACGCCGTCGTGACGCTAGCGAGAATTCCCGGTATGGAGAGCGGAAGCGTGACTGTCAGGAAGGTTCTGACCGGACCGGCGCCCAAACTCTGGGCAGCTTTCTCGTAATCTCGGTTGATGTGCGAAATCGCCGTGGCTAGCATCAGCACCACCACGGGAATCGTTACGTGCACCAGCGCGACCAACACGCCAAAGTGAGTGAACATGAGTTCCAGCGGCCAGTCAATCAGGCCCATCTTTCGCAGCGTGCCATTGATAAAGCCATTGCTGCCCAGCACGGCTATCCAGGAGTAGGTCCGGACGATCTCGCCCAAAAACAGAGGGGTGATGGAAACCACTAGAATGAAGGACTTGAGCGCTCGACTCTTGACGCGCACCAGAGCATAAGCCAGCGGGTATGCAGCCAGGAGCGAAAACACGGTCGTCTCCGCGCTCAGTCGCAAGGTGTTGGTGAACGCGTCGAGATAGATTGACTTGGTCAAGTCCCCAAAATTGGCGAACGTGAACCCTCCGACATCCAGAGATCCAGGGATGTATGCTCGAAAACTGAACTGCAGTACCGCAAGCAGCGATACCGCTATGCAAAGCGCGACAAGTACTGCCGGTGAAACAAGCCAGGCTCGTGGATGGGGGCGCATTCTGAAACCTTATTTCAGATGATCAATCAGCAAGGGAGATGGACGGAGGTGCATTGCCTCCGCCCCCTCCAAAAGCTCCGGACCGACGTCAGTTCATGACGTTTTCGGTAAACCACTTTCGCCATTCCGCTGTCTTCTCTGCGCGCAGCTTGTTGTCAACCACAATGGCCTTGTCCCACTGCTCCTTCGTTGTGAACACTCCGGGCAGCTTTGCGTCTTCAGGCGAAACCTTGGCGTCGTCAATGACGGGGCTCGCTTTCTTCAAAGCCACGATCTTCGATTGAACTTCTGGAGACAAGGCGATGTTCATGAACTTGTACGCCAAATCAGCCTTGGTAGAGCCCTTGGTGATGGCCATGGTATCCACGCCGAGCACAGGGCCTTCCTTTGGTGTGGCCAACTTGATAGGCACGCCCTGGCTAACCATGTGATACGCATTGATCGACAAGATGACCTGCACTGGCGTTTCGCCCGACGCGATCAATTGCTGCGCATTGGCGTCATTGGTGTAGAACGCCTTGAAGTTGGGTCTTAGGGACTTCAGTTTGTCCTGACCTTTCTCCCAGCTGGCTGCGTCGCCGCCAGCCAGCATCGCCGAAACCGCGACCACATGGCTCGGATCGAAATCTGGCACGCCAATCTTGCCTTTCAGGGCCGGATTCCAAAGGTCGTTCCAGCTATCGAACTTGATGCTCGGCGGCACCAAATCTGGGCGATAGCCGATGGTATAGACGTACGCCCAGCTACCGATGTGATACGGGCTGATTTTCGCGCGATCCACAAGATGCTTGTAGTTTGGGATCTTGCTCGTATCCAGCTTCTCGAAGAGATTCCCGTTGACGTAGAGCCAGCCAACGTGCGAAGTCGTGAAGGTAACGTCGCTCTCTGGCTTGGTAGCAAGCTTCGCCTTGTTCAAACGGTCAATGGTTCCGCCGGTGATGTACTTTACCGGCACGCCGGTCTGCCGCGTGAATTCCTTGCCGATGCTCTCATCGATGAGGTCGCGGAAACTCCCCCCCCAAGTGCTCACCACCAATGCGTCTTGTGCGTGGACTGCCGTGCTGCCGACCGCTGCGGAGATGGCGAAACATGTCAGAACTTTTCGAAGCACCATTTAAACCCCCTATTGAATATCCATCTGTTAAAACTGGCAATTACCTCAAATACGGTTCTTAAAAAAAACGTCTTCCCGACCTACGGAAGCTTCGGGTCGCATCGGCGCACTCCTCACGCGTTGCGAATTGGCGCTGGCGACGCGACTAGCAATGTGTACACGGCGTCGTACAGGCCCCGAGGGAATTCCCTAATACGGGGCTTGATCCCGCAATTGAATCTCTTCATGTGCCACGCTGGTGCAACGCAACATAATGGCTAACGCTGCTCGTATTGGTTCGGTGCAACACCATCGCCACAACGTCGGTATCGACCGCGACGCCATGTCATCCAAGCTCTGAACCAATGATGTAAAAGTCCTACGGCGCGGCCAAGTCAGCTTTTTTGTAGGGGTGCCTCGCATTTTCCGAGGGGGGGAGCAAGAGTTGCCGCGCCGCCTGGAACAGACTAGCGGCCAGCGGCGGGTCGGTGGTATTCGGAAATTCCTAAACGGTCAGCCGGAAAATAAAAATGGTGCTGGCGGGCGTCGCGGACGACCATGCGTTCAGGGGAGCAGCATCGCCCCAACGTCCCGTGTCCAATTGAATCGAGCCGAGATCGACCATGAAGCATACCCGCATCCGCACCTTCAACACGAAAGTTACCTACCCCGAACAGAATCTGAACAACGACCTCTGCCAGGCTGTCGTTGCGCGAGGCAGTACCGTGTTCTTGCGAGGGCAGATCGGCCAGAATCTCGACACCTCGGAGAGCGTATGCATTGGCGACGTCGCCGGACAAGCCGAGCAGGCTATGTCCAACATTGCCATGCTGCTCAAGGAAGCCGGCGGAGAGCTGGAAGACATCTGCAAGATCACGATCTACATCATCGACCCGCGCTACCGTGAGCCGGTGTATCGCGTCGTGGGCGAATGGCTGAAGGGTGTCTTCCCAGTTTCGACCGGCATCGTCGTATCCGCTCTGGCCCGTCCTGAATGGCTGGTCGAGATTGACGCCACCGCTGTTATCCCGGACTGAACCGCCATGACCTTTTCCATCATCGCTCGATGCCCCGCCACCGGGCAGTTTGGCGCTGCAGTCGCGTCCTCGTCACCAGCAGTTGCATCGCGTTGCATTCGGGGACGCAAGGGCGTTGGCGCAGCGGCAAGCCAGAACATTACTGACCCAGACCTTGGCCCCCTCGCCCTGGACCTGCTATCCAGCGGCCTCACACCTGAACGCGTGCTCGCTGAACTGCAGAAGCGCCCCAACATCGAGTATCGGCAGCTCATGGTCATCGACGCACATAACACACCAGTAGTGTTCACGGGCGCCAAGGCGCTGGGCACCCTGGCAAGCGTCGTCGGCTCCCATGCCGCTTGCGCAGGCAACATGCTAGCAACGCGTGATGTGCCGCAAGCCATGCTGTCAGCGTTCGAGGAAACCGAGGGAGTGCTCGCGGAACGGCTAATGCAGGCCATGCTTGCCGGCCAGGCCGCTGGCGGGGAAGAAGGCCCAGTTCACTCCGCAGGCTTATTGGTGTATGACATGCAGAACTGGCCTGTCGTCGATCTGCGCCTTGACTGGGTCGAAAGCGATCCGGTCGAAGCACTCTATGCGGTCTGGCAAGTGTATGCGCCGCAACAGAAAGACTATGTGAAGCGGGCACTTGACCCCAGTGCCGCGCCTAGTTTTGGGGTTCCAGGAGATCGCTGAGAGGAGCGACGCATTGAACGACAGCGGGAAAGTGCCGACTGGATGTCGGTATCGAAAGGGCATACGTTCCAGTACACTGGACCGGCCCCCTCTTTATCAATCTCGACATGCTCAATCGCATTTCCCTACGTCAGATGGAGTATTTCGTCGCAACGGCGAAGCATGGCAGCATCGCCGCTGCGTCGGCGAAAATCCACATCTCCTCGCCCTCGATTTCCGCGGCCATCGCACATATCGAGGCCGAACTTGGCGCGCAGCTTTTCGTTCGCCATCCTTCCAAAGGAATTGGACTGACCACCATTGGTACGTTAGTCCTGCAACATTGCGAGGACATGCTCGGACGGTCGACCCAACTCTATGAGATCGCGTCGGATTCGAGTGATGTCATCCAAGGCACTTTGCGAGTGGGCATCTTTCAGTCACTCACAGCCATGATTGCGCCCGAGATCATCTTTGGCTTTGCACGTGCCTTCAAGAAAGTCGACGTGCAGATGGTCGAGGGCAACCAGGAGGTCTTGATGAACAAGCTCCATGCGTTAGAGCTCGACATGGCTATAACTTACGACTTACGCCTGGAAGATGACATCCAGTTCGAGAGCCTTGCGACGTTGCCTCCGTATGTCCTGGTGAGCGAGGTCCACCCGTTGGCACAGCAAAAAATCGTTTCCTTCGAAGAACTGGCGCCCGAACCTTACGTGTTGCTCGATATGCCGATGAGCCGCGACTACTTCGCCTCGCTGTTTGAGAAGGCTGGTGTGACACCGAACATCGCAGCACGTTCGCAGTCCACTGACGTGGTCCGTTCCTTGGTTGCAAACGGCATCGGCTACGCGTTTTTCAACATTCGCCCGAAGTCTGATCAGTCGCTTGATGGGAAACGAACGGCGCGTGTCCGCCTTGCCGGCACACATCGGCCAATGCTGCTCGGGCTGGCAACTTACAAACCGATGAAGCAATCCAGATTGACAAGGATCTTCATGGAGCGCTGTCGCTCCTATATCTCCGATCAGTACATACCCGGAATGAGCGCCCCCAGCTTCTTCGACCCCCATATGGCGGACACTCCCCATCAGAGTCAGGGAGCATCTGCTTCGTAGATAAATCCGTAGTCGGAAAAACGCCATCGAAAAGGACGGAGATGGACCATCGAACCCCTTCCCCAAGCGTCACCTTACTGGAGGCACTCATTGCTTTCCCCTCGGTCTCTCTCACGCCAAACATCGCGCTGATCCGCAAAGTTCAGGAGATCCTGGCGAACGCCGGTATCGATTCGACACTCGCACCTGATCCGCAAGATCCCAGTCGATCCAATTTGTTTGCGACTATCGGTCCGGCCGGCGTTCCCGGGGTTCTGCTCTCAGGTCACACCGATGTCGTGCCGGTGGAAGGCCAGCCGTGGACTTCGCCCCCTTTTGAGGCAACCCACCGCGACGGTCGTATCTACGGACGCGGCACAGCTGATATGAAGGGCTTTGTCGCCTGCGCTGTCACAGCCATGGTGGCAGCTGCTCGGCGGCCGCTCCAGCGTCCCTTGCAGATGGCACTGTCTTTCGATGAGGAAATCGGCTGCGTTGGTGTACGCCACCTGCTTCGCCGTCTGGAGAACAGCTTACCAGCACCCTACCTGTGCATCGTCGGCGAGCCGACTCTGATGCGGATCGGCACCGGTCACAAGGGCAAGGCCGCCTACCGGGCGATATGCTGCGGCCAGGCGGGCCACTCAGGTTTGGCGCCTAGATTTTTCAACGCCATTCATATGGCCAGCGATCTGGTCGCATCACTACGGGACGTTCAGCGTGAATTGGCCGAGACCGGTCCGCGTGATGACGGCTATGGCGTACCCTACAGCACGGTTCACGCCGGTGTGATCCAAGGGGGCCGTGCGTTGAATATCGTGCCTAGTGAATGTGAAGTCAGGTTCGAAATTCGCAATGTCTCGGACGATAGCCCCGAAATAATCCTGAAACGCATACTGGAGCGTCTAGAGGAGCGGGTAAAAAATGAGGCGTTGAATCCGGAGGCACCCTTGCCGGAGATCCAGATGACCAACAGTTACCCAAGCTTGAACACCTCCGAGAACTCATCCGGAGTCAAGCTCCTCGCCTCGCTACTCCCTCCAGGCACTCCCTGCGCCAAAGTCGACTATGGCAGCGAGGGCGGATTGTTCCAGCAAAGCTGGAACGAAACGCCAGTGTTGATCTGCGGACCAGGAAGCATTGAAGTCGCTCACAAGGCCGACGAGTATGTGGATCTGGCGCAGATCGAAGCGTGCGACCGCATGCTGGCAGGTCTCATCGATTTTCTCTGTGAATAATTCCGGGCTCCCTAGTCAACGCCCGAACTGCACCGAAAAGACGCTATCTCGCATAGCGTCTTTCACTTCGACAGCAATATGCTGCGATCCACCGTTTGTATATCGGTCTTCCCGCAGAACGCCATGGAGAGATCGAGTTCGTTGTGAATGATGTTCAGGGCCGTGGTGACACCCCGTTCACCTAAGGCGCCCAGGCCATACATCATCGCGCGGCCAATATACGTGCCCCGCGCGCCAAGCGCGACTGCTTTGAGCACATCTTGCCCCGAGCGGATACCACCATCCATGTGGACTTCCACCCGACTCCCAACGGCATCCACGATGCGCGGTAACGTGGAAATCGATGACGCCGCGCCGTCCAATTGTCGGCCGCCGTGGTTTGACACGATGACGGCATCGGCACCGCTTTCCACCGCAAGTCGCGCATCCTCGGGGTCCTGAATTCCTTTGACAATCAGCTTTCCTCCCCATCTCTGCTTGATCCGTTCGACATCCTGCCAGGACAAGCGCGGATCGAACTGCTCCTGAGTCCACTCCACCAGCGATCCAATATTGTCGACACCTTTAGCGTGTCCGAGGATATTGCCGAACTGACGGTGTTTGGTTGCCAGCATGCCCATGCACCACCGCGGCTTGCTCGCCATGTTCAGAAGGTTGCGCACGGTCAGCTTAGGCGGCGTGGACAGGCCGTTCTTCTTGTCCTTGTGCCGCTGGCCGAAAACCTGTAGGTCCATCGTGACCACGAGCGCTGAGCAGTTGGCAGTCTTGGCGCGGTCAATCAGGTTTGCGACGAACTCTCTGTCGCGCAGCACGTACAGTTGGAACCAGAACGGATGGCGGCCCGTTGCTTCTGCCACTGCCTCTAGCGAGCAGATACTCATCGTGGACAAAGTAAATGGGATGCCGTGCTGCTTGGCCGCGCGCGCGGCCAATATCTCTCCATCAGCGTGCTGCATGCCCGTCAATCCGGTCGGCGCGATCGCGACCGGCATACTGACCGACTGGCCCACCATCGTGCTGGCCGTGCTGCGCTTAGTGATGTCGACTGCCACGCGCTGGCGGAACTCTATGCGTTGAAAGTCCGCCTCATTGGCACGATACGTGTATTCGGTCCACGACCCGCCGTCAACATAGTCGTAGAACATACGCGGTACGCGCTTTTTCGCCAGGATGCGCAGGTCTTCAATGCACGTCATCTCGCCCATAGAAATTCCCTCGATAGAAGAAAAAAGAGCTGCCCGCGATCAGGCAGCTCGGCCAAGATTTCACTACGGATGACAATCACCATACTGCCTTACAGGCAGCGTCATGAGCGCTCGTAGGTCATGTAACCGTTCTGGAGGACGATGTGGTCAGCGATGTACTTGGCATCGTGCCAAACACCGTAAATAAACGAGGACGCTCGATTGACTAAGTTCGGAAGGCCGAGGAAGTAGACACCACTTTCCGCGGAGATTCCGCGCTTGTGGAAAGGATCACCCTTCTCGTCAAACGCGTTCTTCACGTTGAGCCAGTTGAAATTGAACTTGAAGCCCGTGGCCCAGAGGATCGACGTGATGCCAGCTTCCGCCAAATTGAGGCTGAGAATGGGATTCTTGAGGCAATCCGGATCCGACAGCAACTCCCAGGCGTCGGGTTCTGGGGGAAAGGCGAGCCCGTTCTCTTCGATATAGGCATCCGCTTCGCGTAGCACGTCAAAGTAGGCGCGGTCGCCCTCGGCGATGTTCTCTGGAAGGCCTGGCTCGAAGGTCATAACCCCATTCTCGTAGGATTGGGTCAGACCGACCAACTTGATGCCCGAATGCGCCAGACGGCGGAAGTCAACGGTCTTCCCCCCCTCATATCCGCTCACGGCGAAGGCGACGTGTGCCTTCTTTGGTCGGATTTTCACTTCATCCCACAGACCGAGCGCGCCGAGCCACCAGCAGTAGTCACGGCCCCGATACGCGCGCGGCGGACGGTAATGCTCGCCGACTGAGAGATAAACCGTCTTGCCTGCCTGGCGCAACTCTTCTGCAATCTGTGAGCCGGAAGCGCCGGCGCCCACCACGAGCACTCCGCCTTCCGCCAGTTGACCTGGATTCTTGTAGCCAGAGGAATGAAGTTGCTGGATCTTCTCGCTATCAGGCACGATTTTCGGATACGCGGGTGTCTGGAACGGGCCGGTTGCCGCAACCACGTTCTGGGCCTCAATTACGCCGTCTGATGTCGTAATCTTGAAGCCGGGTCGTCCCTGGTGCCGTTCCACCTTCCTGACTTCTACCCCCGTCCGGACGGGAGCCTTCAGCATCGCAGCGTAGGCCTCGAAATACTGGGCCATACGCTCTTTTGGAGGGAAGGTCTCTGGGGAAATCCCCTCGAACTTCATCCCGGGGAAACGGTCATGCCACGCTGGCCCATTCGCGACCAGAGAATCCCAGCGCTCCGAACGCCAGCGCTCTGCGATACGACTTCGCTCCAGCACAACGTGCTGCACGCCCATCTGCGCAAGATGTTCACTCATCGCGATGCCTGCCTGGCCAGCACCGACCACCACAGTGTTGAATTTTTCAACTGACATTTGATTTCCCTAAGAATAGTCGCCCGGTCAGTCGCGCCGGCACAGACACATCGACAGTCAGGCGTTACTAGCGCCGTTGAGACATCACTCATCGATGGAGTCAGTTTGATAAAGGCCCCGCCATTTGAGAATCACGTTTTTCAGACTCATGACTTAGGAAAAAGTAAAGATCCGACCAAAAGGCGCCCAGCCATCCTTCCGTACCATGCACCACAATGTCTCTTTACACGCGCCGCGCGCTCGGCGAAAGCCTTTAGTTTTTTCCGAGGGACATCATCGGTTTCTGCAAAGACCCGATCCAAGTGGTTTGCCTTATTCTGAATGTCAGTACCAGCACGGCCTCGATGCCATGAGGCCAACGCCTGGAGCTCGGCATACTTCTCACTCTCCGCACAACTATGAACGTAGCCAACGCAGCGCCTGTCGTGCAGTCCCATCACGTACAGCCACACCTTGTACAGCCCCCCACTGCAGTGAGCCTGGAACGGGTGGTCAAGAAGTATCACGATCACGTCGTGCTGCACGAGCTCTCGCTGAAGATACAATCCGGCGAGTTCCTTACCCTGCTGGGTCCATCCGGCTGCGGAAAAACCACGCTCCTCAACCTTATCGCCGGCTTTGCCGAAGCCGATACCGGTGAGATATTCATCAATGGCCTGCCGGTGACGTCCGAGCCCCCGCACAAGCGGCAGATCGGCATCGTCTTTCAGAATTACGCGCTCTTTCCCCACATGACTGTCGAGCGCAACATTGGCTACGGCTTGCGGATGAGAGGTGTTGGCAAGGACGAAATCGCACAGCGTGTCAATCAAGCGATGGAGTTGGTGAAGCTCCATGGCCTTGGGCACCGCAAGCCGCGAGAACTCTCGGGCGGTCAGCAGCAGCGCGTGGCACTTGCACGAGCGCTCGTGATTCAGCCGAAAGTGCTTTTGCTCGATGAACCCTTCTCGGCTCTGGACAAGAACCTGCGTGGCTCGATGCAGGTGGAAATTCGGGAAATCCAGCGCCGCCTGGGCTTGACCACCGTATTCGTGACGCACGACCAGGGCGAGGCGCTGGCCATGTCAGACCGCATCGCCGTAATGTCGAACGGCGTCATCAAGCAGATCGCGCCGCCGGCCGAGCTATATCAGAATCCGCAAGACCCTTTTGTGGCGTCGTTCCTGGGGGACGTCAACATCCTGCCAGGGCACTTCCACGGACAGACGGCAACGGATGTGCAACTGCGCCTGGGGTCTGGGCTGATCAGCTTTCCACATGCTCGCCTCGCTGACACATCGCATGACGGTGAAAGACTGGACGTGTACGTACGCCCGGAACACATCAGGCTTGAGAATCTGCATCCTGGATCGGTGTTAAGCGGCACGGTTATCCACCACGTCTATCAAGGCGACCACATCAATACGTACGTCGATGTCGACATTCCAACGACTGCACGTCAAATCGTCACAGTGCGCAGTGCCGGCCTGAAAGCCATACAACAATGGCCCATCGGCTCGGTCGCCGGACTGGCGATACCTGATGAGGGCGTCAGCATTTTTAGCCCGCAGAAGCGCGCGTAACGGAAAAAAGCAAGATCGACCCAGAAGGCACACGACAACTCGGCCTGAGAGAACCTACCAATGCCCAGTCTCCCCAGCTCCATGCAAGCCATTATTGCCCGTGAACCTGGTGACGCCAGCGTATTGACGTTGGCCGAGCGACCCGTACCCGAACCCGGAGCTGGCGAAGTCCTGCTGCGCGTACGTGCCGCCGGCGTCAACCGCCCTGACATCATGCAGCGCCAAGGTATCGCGAAGCCCGCTCCCGGCGTCACTGACGTGCTCGGCCTTGAAGTGTGCGGCGAAGTAGTGGCCTGCGGTCCTGGGGTGGACTGCCAGCTTATGGGGCAGCGGCTGATGAGTCTCGTTCCCGGCGGTGGCTACGCGCCGTGGTGTACGGCGCCGGTAGATCAGTCCTTCATTGCGCCAACCGCTCTTTCCGACGTCGAGGCTGCAGCGTTGCCTGAAGGGCTGTTCACCGTATGGCACAACCTATTCGAGTTAGGCCGCCTGGCCATGGGCGAAACTGTTCTCATCCACGGTGCAGCGGGCGGCATCGGCACCCTCGCCATCCAATTGGCACACGCAGCCGGCGCGACGATTATCGTCACCGATAACGATGAGACCCGTTTCCCAGAACTGCGTAGCATGGGAGCTGATGCGACGATTCATTGGCCGACGACCGATTTCGCAGAGGCCTGCATGAAGTACACCAATGCGCGCGGCGTCGATGTGGTACTCGATATCGTCGGCGGCGAATATGTCCGCCGCAATCTTTCGGTCACGGCGTTCGGCGGTCGCCATGTCAGCCTGTCCTTCATGCAGGGATCAGCGGTCAATGTGGAGCTGCTGACGCTGATGCAGCGCCAGGTCAGCCTGCACTCGTCCACCATGCGGCCGCAGAGCCATTACGAAAAGACCAGGATGGCCCACAGCCTTCGTCGCCATGTCATCCCGCTGCTGAACAACGCACGGGTCAAGCCGCGCATCCATACCACCTTCCCGCTTGCCGAGGCCGTCGCGTCCCACCAGTTGCTGGAAAGCGGCACGGTCTTCGGCAAGCTGGTTCTGATCCCCGAGAACCTGCCTTTTAACTAAGCATGCTGAAACTTCTCTTTGCTCCAACTTCGCCGTTCGTGCGTAAGGTCATGGTCTGCGCACACTTGACTGGACAGGTCGAGCACATCGAGTTGCTGGACAGCGCCGCCCATCCGGTGCGGCGCGATCCGCGCATCGCGGCCCACAATCCTCTGGCCAAAGTCCCGACGTTGATCCTGGAGGATGGCCACGCCTTGTACGATAGCCGGGTCATTTGCGAATATCTGGCGAGCCGGGCAAACGCGCCTGGCATCTTCCCCCCCGCCGGCCATGCCAGGTGGGCTGCACTGAACCGCCAAGCGCTGGGCGATGGGCTTCTTGATGCCGCACTCCTCGCGCGCTATGAAAGAACGGCGCGTCCCGAGGAGGTTCAGTGGTCTACGTGGCGTGAAGCGCTGCTTACGAAAGTGCACGCCTGCCTCGATTCGATCGACGCCGTTGCGCCGGAGCTAGCTGTAGAAGATCCCACCATCGGTGATATCACGATTGGCTGCGCGTTGGGTTATCTGGACTTTCGGTATCCCGAAATCGAGTGGCGCTCCCAATACGGCAGCGCGGCACGCTGGGACGAGGCGTTCCAAAAGCTGCCCGCCATGCAGGCCACACGCCCCCATGAAGGTTAAGATATAGAGGTTAGAACGTGAGCAAAAAAATCTCCATTTGGTTTCTGAACGGCCCAAACGCCAATCTTTACGGCCTGGACGCGAACAAGACGTACGGCAGCGACAGTTTTCCAGTCTTGCAGTCACGATGCGAAAAAAAGGCCGCCTCCCTGAACGCCGATCTTCGCTTCCTTCAGTCCAACCATGAGGGACAATTGGTCGATTGGATTCAGGAAGCACGGGGCGTGGCGGACGGTATTGTCATCAATGCGGCCGGCCTGACCTACTCGTCGGTTCCGATCCTCGATGCCTTGCTGGCGTTTCCGGGAAAAATCATCGAGACCCATATGAGCAACATCTGGAAACGCGAGTCCTTCCGCCATCACTCCTACATCTCCAAAGTAGCGCATGGTGTGATAGCCGGGCTGGGAGGCGACGGCTACGAATTTGCCATCGAGGCTATCACGCGGCTGGTACAGCAGGATAAGACAGCGGTCTGATCTCCCATAGGCTGACGCGGAGTGACGGCAGGTTGTAGTCTCCCTGCATCCTTACCACCTTTTTCTCAATGCGGTTGTCAAGATGACGATATCTGAAGCCACTCCATCGGGCGCGATGGCCTTCTACAGCGCATTCGACGACTTTGATACCTGGAAGCGCGCTCTCCAGGCCCAGCTCCCGAAGCTGGAGGTTATACATTCGAGCGAAATCACGCGGCCCGCCGATATCCACTATGTGCTCGCGTGGAAGCCGCCGCAAGATTTCTTCTCGGGGATGACGAACCTGCGGCTAATCGTCAATCTTGGGGCGGGGGTCGACTCATTGGTTCAGCGGCGAGACCTTCCTCCAGGTATCCCGATTACCCGGCTCGCGGATCCGCAGATGGCTCGCATGATGGCAGGCTTCGTGTTGTTCTCTGTGCTGCGACACGCCCGCGACATCCCTTATTTCGAGCAGGCACAACGACGGGGTGAGTGGGCATACCGTCATCCCCGTTCGCCGGAAGACATTCGCGTTGCGGTTCTGGGCCTCGGACAGCTGGGCGCGAAGGCGGCGCACGAACTGCAACGCCAAGGGTTTAAGGTGCTTGGCTGGTCGCGTAGCGCCGCACAGATCGACGGGGTGGAGTGCCTTTCGGGGTTGGATACGCTCGACACCGTTCTCGAACAGGCGGATATCGTCGTCGTCATGCTTCCGCTAACGCCTCAGACAACTGGCATTCTGGATCGCAGGCGACTGGAGCGGCTGCCCCGCGGGGCAGCCTTCATCAATGTTGCCCGGGGCGCCCTGGTTGACCAAGCCGCGCTGACAGACCTGCTCCAGAGCGGCCACATCGGTGGCGCAACGCTGGATGTATTCGAGCGCGAGCCTTTGCCTGCGGAGGACCCGCTATGGAGCATGCCTAACGTTTTAATCACCCCTCACCTGGCTTCGGTGGCCATCCCGTCATCTGCGGCAAGACAGATTGCGGAGAACATTATTCGCGTTTCCGGCGATAAATCGCCAGACAACATCGTCGATCCCGCACGCGGATATTAAGGCATGGATGGCCTCCGCCGCATTGCGGCGGAGGCTCCGTCATAGTGTTTTGCACATCTTGGAAGATTCGGGCAGCGAGACACACCGTGTCACTTACCTGGCTACTCCAGCGATATTTTCCCGACCTCAGCGACCCGCTTCCACTTCGCATACTCAGCACGCACGTCTTCGGAAAATGCCATCGCCGTACCTCCCAAAGGCTCCGCTCCGGTTGACTCGATGTTTTGCCGCACGTCGGGACGCGCAAGGGCCTTGGCAACTGCCTTCTGCAGCCGCTCTACGACAGCGGAGTTTGTCCTGGCCGGCGCAACCAAACCAAACCATGCTGGCCCATTGAGATCCGCCATGCCGAGCTCCCCAAAAGTGGGGATATTCGGGAGTTGGGGGACCCGAGAAGGCCAGGCCACGGCCAGCGCACGTAGCTTTCCCGACTTGATATGAGGAAGAGATGCCGGGAGGTTGTCGCACAGCACCTGCACCTGGCCCGCGACGGCATCCTGCAGAGCGAGCCCCGCACCACGATAAGGGACGTGAAGCATCCGCCCACCGGTCTGCTGCATGAGCAATTCACCCATCATGTGTCCGAGCGAACCGACCCCCGGCGAACCGAAGCTAAGGTTCGAACTTGGATCACGGATCAACGCAATGAACTCTCGCATGTTGCTCGCCGGCACGGACGGGTGCACCGACACCACATTCGGAACGCGTGCAAGGTTGCTAACGCAGACGAAGTCCTTCAGGGGGTCATATGGAGCCGACTTTGAAACTGCGGGGAAAATGCAGTGCGTACTGACAGTCGCCACGCCAATGGTAAGACCATCCGGCGACGAACGACTGACGTAGTTCGCCCCAATGCTTCCGCCTCCACCTGCCTTGTTTTCAATAATTACAGGTTGGCCTAAAAGCTCCGATATGGACGGCGCAACCATACGGGGAATCATGTCTCCGGACCCGCCAGGTGCAAAAGGCACGATAAACCTGATGGGGCGCTCCATTGCAAAACTCGGCGCAACATACGGACCGAATCCGCCGGCGATCATGGCACCACAAAAACGTCTCCTCTGCATATCCACCTCCGGGCAATTGCGTGGTAATCCGCGTCGATCAGCGTATGACTTGACTTTCTAGTGCCGACGCTCTTTGATGTGTTTCAATAAGATTTGAAGTCTCAGTCTAGGAACTGAGAAATTCACCCTCAATTGAAGTTGAATTCAATGTTGCCAACAGCCCATTTGAGGGACGTAGCGGCACTAAAGAGGTGCCTTGGGAGCGCGCAGAAGCCTGGTGCGCGCTGAACTGGTGCGGTGGCAACGATGGGCTGCACTAGTCAGCTTCACGCCCCCTACCCCAACCGGCTACTGCAAGCGATAGCCTTACTGACTCAAAGCGTCGAGCATCCTTCGAACGAATCGATCCGCGGCCGCAAGCTGCGACCGCTCGATGTACTCATCAGCAGTATGAGCCTGAGCAATGTCTCCAGGGCCACAGATGATGGTGGGAATGCCGGCCTGTTGATACAAACCACCTTCGGTTGTAAACGCCACATTGGCTCCACGCTGCGCACCCGCATTTATTGCCATTTCGGCCACGGCATCGCTGCCTGACTGCTTTGCGAGCGCCGGCACCGCGGTCCGCCTTTCGATCCGAATACTGGCGTGTTCGACCTTCGCTCGAAGTTCTCTCTCCATGAGGGAGGCCGCGGCAATGATCGGGGCCATGACGTCTTCGGGATCTGTGGAGGGGAGGAACCGGAGGTCGAAGTCGAACTCCGCCGCCTCGGGGATTACATTGTTGGCGTTGCCAGCAAGAAACCTGCACGGTGCCATCGTGGAATACGGAACGTAGAATCCTTGATCGTGCTCGTCATTCTTCAACATGTCTGCACGATCACTGACGAGGCCAACCACCCTACTTGCTGCCACTAGCGCATTGATACCAAGTCCAGCCAGTGACGAGTGCGCTGCTCTTCCGCGGACATGGCACCGGTAGGAATGACGCCCCTTGTGAGCCCGAACGACCTGCAATCTCGTTGGCTCTCCTACCACGCAGGCCGCAGGGCGAATCCCAGCAGAACTTAGGTCGGCGAGCAGCCCTCGAACGCCAACACATCCGATCTCTTCGTCATATGTCAGCGCCACATGCAGCGGACTGCGAAGCTTCTCCAGCGGGAAGCCCTCCACCGCAGCGAGTACTGCAGCGATGTACCCCTTCATGTCGGTTGTACCGCGACCATAGAGCCGGTCCTCTTCTTCCGTCAAAGTGAACTCGGGACGGGACCACTCCTGTCCGGTCGTAGGAACGACATCGGTGTGCCCAGAAAAGAGAAGACCGCCATCACCCCTCCCGATTGATGCAAAAAGGTTCGCCCGTGCCCCGTCAGGTGACCGGCTGTAGCGCACTTGAAAACCTCTTGCCAAGAGTATTGCCTCGACACATTCGAGCAACGCGAGGTTCGAATCACTGCCGGACACCGTCTTGTATCCGATCAGCGTCCTCAGCCATTCCATCGTACGGGTTGAAACCTGCGCAGAGTCTTGAGCACTCATAATCTCCTCCTTATGTATTCGCCCCAAGAGCAAGCGACGCGCACTTGACTCCTGACGGCTATGAAATGCATGAGTACTACTGCAGGCCGCCAATACAAACGTACTTGACGTTCACATAGTCATCCAGACCCCAGACCGATCCCTCTCGGCCGTATCCCGATTCCTTTACCCCGCCAAACGGCGCAGCTTCCGAACCGATAGCACCTTCATTGACCCCGACAATGCCAACCTCAAGCGCATCGGCCACCCGATGTACAGTGCCAATATCGCGAGAGTAGAAGTACCCTGCCAACCCGTATGCAGTATCGTTAGCAAGGCGGATAACTTCCGATTCAGTGGCAAACTGCGTAATGGGCACCACCGGCCCAAAGGTCTCCTCTCGCGAGAACATCATCGTGTCGTCCACATCGGCGAGAACGGTCGGCGCGTAGAAATTCCGCCCAGTCTCTTCCAGCCTGCGCCCGCCCGCCAATAGCCTTGCACCGCGATGGATGGCGTCGCTGACATGCTCATCGATCTTCCTAACTGCGCTCTGGTTGATCATTGGGCCGATCTGCGAGGCAGGGTCCTCCGCAGGACCAACCTTCAGGGCCGAGATTCGCTTGACCAGCTTGGTCGTAAATGCGTCGATGACGTCGTTGTGGACAAAGACCCGGTTAGGCGAGACACAGGTCTGACCGCCGTTCCTGAGCTTCGCTGCGATCAGGCCTTCGACTGCCGCGTCCAGATCCGCGTCCGGGAAGACGATGAACGGAGCGTTACCGCCAAGTTCGAGCGAGAGGCGCTTAAGAGTTGCCGCTGACCGCTGAGCGAGGATCTTGCCCACCGCAGTCGATCCAGTGAAAGAGATCTTGCGCACGCGAGAGTCCTCCAGCCACGTACTTACCAGCTCGGGGGTTCTTGCCCTTGACGCCGTGACGATGTTTGCTACGCCGGCTGGCGCACCCGCCTCTTCCAGCAGCGCCAGCAACGCCAGCGAAGTGAGTGGCGTGTCTTCCGCTGGCTTGCAGACTACCGTGCATCCAGCCGCCAAAGCGGGGGCGATCTTTCTCGCTATCATGGCGGCGGGAAAGTTCCAGGGCGTAATGACGGCGACCACTCCGACCGGCTCACGCCTGACCTGAAGTTGCCGACCGCTGATCGGCGACGGAATCAGATGCCCATTTGAACGCGGCCCCTGCTCCGCGAACCATTCGATGTAGCCAGCCGCGTACTCGATCTCGGCAGTCGCTTCGAGAAGCGGCTTGCCTTGTTCCGATGAAATGATCCGCGCCAGATCGTGCACATTGTCCAGAACGAGACGATGCCAGCGCTTCAGAACTTTCGCCCTCACCTTTGCGGATGTTTGCCGCCACGCCGGTAGCGCCGCCTCTGCAGCATCGACCGCGCCTTTCGCCAACGCTGGCGTGCAATCAGGAACGTGCGCAATGACCTCGCCCGAGGCGGGATCTGAAACTTCGAAAGTCGTCTCAGCTTGCGACCATTTACCGTCGATCAAGACCTGGCTACGGACCAGGTCGCTTCGAATCAGTGTGAAGGACATGATTTCGTTCTGTTTGGGTCATGGAGTTATGGGCAGGTGCCCTCGGTCCATGTGGCAATGGGGAGCAATGCTCCCCATCAATGGTGTTGTCAGCTATCGGGCGTTACTGCGTCAGATCCGACCGTCGTATGCCATCCGCGGGATGTGACACGAGATGACGCTGAAGCAATCTGCGTCGAGGCTTTCCTGAATTGCGCGCGCCAGCTCGTCCCGCGACCGTACATCGAAGCCCTGGCCGCCGAGTGCGCGACCGACGGCTGCAAAATCGGTCGCATCAAAGTCCACACCAAGGTTCGGCTGACCGTTTGCGCGCTGCTTGATCTCGATGAGCGACAGCGACTCGTCGGCGAAGACAAACACGATCACTGGCGTCTTCGCATCACGCGCCGTCGCAAACTCACCGAGCGTCATCTCGAGGCAGGCGTCGCCGGTGAAGACAGCAACCGCCCGAGAAGGCTCGGCGAGCTTTGCGCCAATGCCGAGCGGCAGCGAGCAGCCCATCGTGCAAAGTCCGGAAGACTGCATCAGCCCGCGCGGCTCGTAGCATTTCCACGTTTGGCTGAGAAGGATTCGGTGCGCGCCACTATCTACAGAGGCAACGGCGTTATCCGGCAAGAGCCGCCTTGCAACATCAACGATTGCGGCCGGCCCCCACTCTTCGTCCGTGCGATAGATCGCAGCCAGCTTTTCGGTGATCTCCGCGACTTCACCGGGGGTCCAGGTGGATGCACGCGACGTGTCACCGCGGAATTTGCGCAGGCCCTCCCTGATGCTGCCAACGAACGAATGGGAGGCCTGGTGAACATAGTGAGTATTGCGCGTCGCGGCGAACTCGACAACGCGCTGCTCATCATTCCAGACGTTACGCCAGTTGACCCGCATTTCAATCGGATCGTAGCCCGCCAGGAGCACCAGATCCGCCGCTTCGATCAGCGGAAGGAGGATCTTGTCAGCCATTGGCGACAGCCCCGCGCCACCGATGACCATCTCGTGACGCTCGTCCACAATGCCCTTGGCCTTGTATGTGGTAATCAGCGGAATGCCAAGCTCTTCCACGAACGCCTGGATCTCATGTTCGGCGCGATGGTGAAGGGCTTCCACCCCAGCGATCATGATTGGCCGCTTGGCTTCCGCTAGCCACTTTCTGGCCTCTTCGAAGGCGGGCGAGTTCGCGGGAACCACAGGAGCTGGTTGCGAGCGCTTGGCACCGGCAGTGGGCTTCACCGCTTGCAGCGCCACGCTGATCGGTACATCAATGTGAACTGGACCCGGGGGATCGTCCATCGCAATGGCAATCGCCTTGTCAATGGTCACCTCGGCGGCTTCTGACGTCATGCGCAACGATGCCTTCGTGATCGGACGCATCAACTGCGCATGGTCGAATACCTGGTGCGTGTAGGTGGCGGCTTCGCTTTCGTCGACGCAGCCCGTCAAGAAGATCATGGGCACGCGGTCTTGCCAGGCATTGGCCACAACGTTGATTGCGTTAGCCACGCCCGGACCCAGCGTTGCCACCAGGACGCCAGGCGCACCGTCACGGTGATGCACCCCCTCCGCCATGAAGCCACCCGAGTTTTCGTGCTTCACCAGCGTGAAGCTGACGCCGGCGTCATCCAGGCCTCGCATCACGGCCAACACTTCGCCGCCGGGAATACCAAAGGAGCGTCGGCACCCTGCCGCATACAGACGTTCGCCAATCAGTTCGGAAACGGTAGTCATAATTTATCTAAGCCAGGAAGTTAAGTAAGTTCTTCGTCGAAGCGGGTATTGACCTAGCTCAGACGCTCCACCGCGGCCTTGATTCGGCAAGCTGCTTGCTCCAGCTTCTCATCCGAAGTCGCATAAGAGAGACGCATGAAGCCCGGCATGCCAAATCCCGATCCCGGAACCACGGCAACACCTGCGCCAAGGAGATAGGTCGCGAAGTCGACGTCGTTGGCAATAACCTCACCGTCTGCCTTGCGCTTCCCAGTAAACGTCCGGATATCGGGAAAAACATAGAAAGCACCCTCGGGGGTAGGCGTACGCAGCCCTTCAATCTCCGAGAATCGCGCCAGCAACAGGTCTCTCCGTGCCTGGAAAGCTGCGCACCGGCGCACCACTTCGTCTTGGGGGCCCGCCAATGCGGCCACTGCTGCCGCCTGTGAGATTGACGAAGTATGCGAGTTCACCTGCATCTGGATCTTCGTCATGGCATCGATCAGCACCTTGGGGCCACATGCGAATCCGACGCGCCACCCCGTCATGGAATATGCCTTCGACACGCCGTTGACCGTGAGAATCCGCCCAGCCAGATCGGGAGCAATGTTGGCAAGGGTGCAGAAGGTCCTGCCATCGAACAGGATGTGTTCGTAGATGTCATCTGCAAGGATCAGGAACGCCTGGTTTGCGCTACGACGAATGACTTCACAGAAGGACTCGATTTGCGTCCGTGTGTAAGCCGTGCCGCTCGGATTGCTAGGTGAGTTCAGCACCAGCCATTTGGTTTTGGACGTGATGGCTGCTTCCAGCGACTCCGGTTGCATGGCATAACTCTGCTCCGGGGTCGTATCGATCGGTTTGAGCACCCCGCCATTCATCGTGACAATGTCGCCGTATGATGCCCAGTACGGCGCGGGAATCAGGACCTCATCCCCGGGATTCAGCGTTGCCAGGAAGGCCTGGTAGATGACTTGCTTGCCACCGCAGCCGACACTGATATCGGCCATGGAGGTCCGAATACCATTGTCTCGCCAGAACTTCTCGACGATGGCTTCGCGCAGACGTACCGACCCGTTGATGGGTGTGTATCGGGTCTGCCCCTCTGCGATGGCCCTGACTGCAGCTTCACCGATGTGCGAAGGCGTGGGAAAGTCGGGCTCGCCAAGGGTCATGTCGACGATATCGTTCCCCGCGGCGCTGGCGCGGCGGCTGAGTTCCGCCATTTCCTGGATCGGAGATGGCCTCAGTGACTCCATCATCTTCGCGAACATGATTACAGTTGTCTCCGTGGGGTAGTGGCTTTGAAAATTGGTCTAGCGGACCGGATGGAGCACAGTCTAGAATTCAAGTGAATCACGTACAATTGAAAGTGAATTCAATGCCGGACCTCACAAATAACCCACCAACCCTGCGGCAGCTTGAGCTGTTCCTCTCGCTAGCTTCCTCGGAAGGAATCGCCACGGCAGGAGCTCGCCTGGGGATGACGCCTTCGGCCACAAGTCACGCACTACGAGCACTTGAGGCCATCCTTGGCACGCCAATCGTCGACAGAAGCGGGACACACCTTTCCCTCACACACGCCGGCGAATTAATCCTGCCCCACGTACGGGATGTATTCAGTTCTCTGCATTTGGTCCAGACCACTGCGGCTGCCAGCGCCGGGCTCAGGACCGGCAAAGTGCGAATCGGCTCGTTCGGGCCAAGCTCGTCGCTGAAGCTACTGCCCCCCTTGCTGGAGAAGTTCAACGCGCGATACCCTGGGATCGACGTGTACGTAACCGAAAAGCCTGATGCCGAGATCGAGCAGGACCTGCATGAGAAGCGCATTGAGATTGGCGTTGTGACGCTCCCAAAGGCCCAATTCGATACCCACCCACTCGCGGTCGATGAGTTCATTGCCGTCCTGCCAGAGAATCACCCATTGGCGGAGAGTGAATCGGTTTCCCTTCAAGACTTGGCAACGTACCCGCTTGTGCTGACGCATGCTGGTTCCCAGGACCTCATTACCAGATTGTTTGAGCGGTCCGAGATCAAGCCACGCGTCACCCATGAGCTTTCGCAGCTCTTATCCATTCTGGAGTTTGTGTCTCGCGGGCAAGGTGTTTCGATCATCGCATCGCTGGCAGCGCCATCAAAATATGAAGGTGTGGTCTATCGAAGCCTGACACCGCGAGCATCCAGACGGATCGGGCTCGCGTGCCTGAATGAAAAGCGATTGTCTCCAGCGGCTCAGGCACTATGGCAACAAGCCAAAAAACTCCAGGTTAAGAAGACTCCCTGATGTCATTTTTGAGAGCCCTAAGAACGCTAGTGGCAATCGTCAACACGGGACGTTCGCCCGTGCTGGCGATGTGATCGGCCGGGCTTAATCCGCGGTCAGCCTGCAGGTAAAGGCGCTAGAGGAAGGGTTCGCGGTCAAACTGTTCGATCGAAGCCGGCGAAAGCCTGCCCTGGCGCTGAGCGCTCAGAGTCTCAGCTATTCAATGCGAATGCTCGCCTCCTTGGCCACAATACTCCAGCGGTCCACCTCGCTGACCAAGAGCTTCTGAAGCACGCCAGGTCTTCCACCGCCCGGCTCTGCACCCTGATTACGCCACTGAGTGACCAAGGCCGAATCGAATGCCCTTGCGGTCGCCGCATTAATCGGTGCCGCCCTACCAAGGGTGCGCATCGCCCCCGCGACAAATCGACATTTCGGCACTTTCTTCGCATTTCATCGGGTCAAAAGGTCTCCGTATTTACCCTAACCCACCATCTGCGTGATCACGTCCAACTTGGTGCGCATCGCCGGTAGGCCTTATGCCGTAGTCGATTGATCGATGAAAATGATGGTTAGCTCAAATATTCGTCGCTTTTCGTAATCAATCTCGCTGCATAGACTTCGGGCCATTAGTGAGGTCGCCCAACGCGATCCCACCGACCGGCAGAGTCCGGCAATTCAAGCACGGCGGCTGCAAGTCGCCGCGTATCCGCCCCCCCGGAAGCAGCAAGAGATAGAAAATGCGAAGAATCCTGATAGCCAACCGCGGCGAGATCGCCTGCCGAATCATTCGCGCGGCAAAGGCCCTCGGCATTGAATCCGTAGCCGTGTACTCGGACGCCGATGCCGGCTCCTTGCACTGTCAACTGGCTGACATTGCCGTACATGTTGGTCCGGCCCCTGCAGCTTCGAGCTACCTCAACGTCGAAGCCGTCCTTGCTGCCGGCAAAGCACATGGCGCAGAAGGCGTACATCCTGGCTACGGCTTTCTCTCGGAGAACACTGCATTCGCCCAGGCGGCGGAAGCAGCCGGCATGCGTTGGATCGGCCCTTCGGTGGCATCGATTGAAAACATGGGCGACAAGAATCGTGCTCGGGATCTCGCTGCCGCATGTGGCGTGCCGGTGCTGCCCGGTAGCCAGCGCTTCGAAGCCGGCGAGCTCGACGGCCTCGAAGAAGCTGCGGCCCAGGTCGGCTACCCTCTGTTGGTTAAGGCTGCAGGTGGCGGAGGCGGTATCGGCATGAAGTGTGTAGATGGCCCGGCGACACTTGCGGCCACCGTCACGTCCACGCAGGCGCTCGCACAGAAGGCGTTCAGCGATGGCAGCGTATACCTGGAGCGCTACGTAGCTCGCGCGCGCCACATCGAAGTGCAAGTTTTCGGCTTTGGCGACGGCACCGCGATCCATTTGTTCGAACGCGAATGCTCGGTACAGCGACGCTTCCAGAAGATCGTGGAAGAAAGCCCAGCACCCGGCTTGAGCACCGACGTGCTGGCGCGTATGACGACCGCAGCCGTTTCCCTAGCCGCCTCACAGCACTATAGCGGCGCCGGCACCGTCGAATTTATTCTCGATGCCGATAGCGGCGAGTTCTTCTTTCTTGAAATGAATACCCGCATCCAGGTGGAACACGGCGTCACCGAACTGGTGACGGGCTGGGACCTGGTGCAAGCACAGATTCAACTGGCCGCTGGCACGCTGGCCCCCGTCTCACAAGACTCGATCCGCCGCCAGGGTGCAGCGATCGAATGCCGTCTTTACGCCGAAAACCCCGTCAAGCATTTCATGCCATCGCCTGGCAAGCTGCAGACGTTCTCCATCGCGCCCGTGGAAGGGCTACGGGTGGACACCGGCGTACGCGAAGGCGACACCATCTCGCCCTACTACGACCCCATGATTGCCAAGCTGCTGACACACGGCAGCACTCGCGAAGAGGCGCGCGTCAGGATGCTTGCTGCCCTGGCACAAACACGCGTTGAAGGTATCAAGAACAACGTCGCCTTCCTCGGTAACGTGATGGAACATCCTGCGTTCCAAGCAGGAAACGTCGACACCGGATTCGTCGCACGCGAAATGGCAAGGCTCATCGGCGAAAGCGCCGCGCCGCGTACGGCCGCAGCGAACCCGCAGTCTTCCGCCGGGGCGCTAGCATGATGGCCGATTCGATCGAAGAGGTCGTCACTTCCGTCGATTGGCGAATTGAGCCGTCAGGTGACCGGCTGCTGATCGTCGACTTCAATCCGGAACGCGACGCCGACTCCGTTGCCCGCTCGAATCGCAGCGCCTGCGCAGCAGCCAAGCGCCTGCGCACCGCGAATATTGTGGGCGTTACCGATATCGTGCCGGCGCTCACCACCGTTGGCATCCACTATCAGCCAGCATCGGTCGTCCGTGGCGCCAAAGAAGCGCCCTTTCACGCGATGCTGGAGACAATCTCGGCGCTTCTCGCCGCACCTCTGGACGTATCCACAACCGCGCAACGCCTGGTGGAAGTCCCGGTCTGCTACGGAGGCGAGCACGGCCCCGATCTTGTCGAGGTGGCCTCAATCTGCGGCATGACGCCTGCCGAAGTCATCGAACGACACAGCGCGGCGCCAGTGGACGTGCTCATGCTCGGGTTCGCTCCGGGGCACCCGTATGTGGGGACCTTCGATGCGCGGCTGTCGCCACCTCGGCGCTCCACGCCACGGACCAGTGTCCCTGCCGGATCCATTGGCCTGGCGAACCGGCAGTCCGTGATCTATCCCATGGATCTCCCGGGCGGCTGGAACCTGATTGGTCGCACCCCGTTGGGAATGTTTGACCCGCACCGCCAGAGCCCATGCCTGCTCGGTGCCGGCGATCAGATTCGTTTCGTGCCCATCTCCGCCGAAAAGTTTGATGCCATCGCCAAGCAGGAGAGCCAGCAATGAGCACCGCAATGATGGCAATCGAAGTGATCAAGCCGGGAGCATTGAGCACCTTCCAGGATCTTGGCCGCCATGGATTCCAGCAGCTTGGCGTACCAGCGAACGGTGTGATGGATGAACAGGCCCATCGCTTGGCCAACGCCCTGGTCGGCAATCCGCAAGGAGATGCCACTCTCGAGATCACGTTGATGGGCCCGAGTCTGCGCTTCCCGGTCGATACGGCTGTCGCGGTGTGCGGTGCTGATCTCGAGGCCGCGATCGATGGCATCCCGCTCCCAGTTGGGCAGCCGGGCGTCGTGCCTGCTGGCGGCACCCTCAGCTTCGGCAAGCGTCGAAATGGACTGCGTGCGTATCTGGCTGTTGCAGGTGGGTTCGCTATCGAGCCCGTGATGCAGAGTCGCAGCACGTTCGTTCGAGGCGGATACGGTGGTGCGCAAGGCAAGCCATTGCGAAAGGGCGAATTGATTTCACTGCGCGCACCTCGCGCGACGGTTCCTGCTGTTCCGGTCAATGTCACGGCTCTCGCTCAAACGGCCTCCAGTGCCTCCGACACACCGATGCGGGTGGTACGAGGACGCGAATGGGACGCCTTCACCCAGACAGCCCAGTCCGATTTTACTGAACTGGAATACAAGATCGGGGCGCAGTCAGATCGTATGGGATACCGCCTCGAAGGGCCGGCGCTTGCCCTGCATTCGAAGCTCGAAATGCTCTCCGAAGCGGTTGCCTTCGGCACCATCCAGGTTCCGCCTGATGGCCAGCCCATTGTGCTGATGGCCGACCGTCAGACGACGGGCGGCTATCCGAAAATCGGTCATGTATGCGCCGTTGATTTGCCTCGATTGGCGCAGCACATGCCCGGTGAGCGGATCCGTTTCCAAGTGATCTCCATCGAGGAGGCCCAGCGGCTTTCACTATTGCAGGAACAAGTGTTCGCGGCGTTGGAGTCCTGCCATGGCTGAGATCGACTTCAATAGCGACCTTGGCGAGAGCTTTGGCATCTACAACCTTGGCGATGATTCGGGTGTACTCGCGCAAATCAGCTCGGCGAACATCGCCTGCGGCTTCCACGCGGGCGACCCGCAGACAATTGCGGCTACCGTTCGCAACGCCGTAGCGCAAGGCGTGTCGATCGGCGCTCATCCGGGCTTTCCTGACCTGCAGGGGTTCGGCCGGCGAGCGATGGCGCTGAGCCACGGAGAGATCTACAACCTGACCATCTATCAGGTTGGCGCCATGCAGGCGTTCGCACGTGCAGCCGGCTCGCGGCTAGCTCATGTAAAGCCACATGGCGCGCTCTACAACCTCGCGGCGAAGGACAGCGGCATGGCACGCGCGCTGGCTGAGGCCGTCCGAGACGTTGATCCTACGCTTGTTTTCTTTGGCCTGGCGGGCTCGGAACTCGTACGGGCTGGGCGCGAAGCAGGGCTTGAGACAGCCGAAGAGGTCTTTGCAGATCGCAGCTATCAATCCGATGGTTCGCTGACGCCTCGTGGAACCCCTGGGGCGATGATTACCGACCCGGACGTAGCTACGAAGCAGGTCATTCGGATGATCCGCGAAGGAGTGGTGCGCTCCCTGCAAGGAGTCGATGTGCCCGTCAAGGCCGACACCCTCTGCATTCACGGCGACCAGCCTCGCGCCACAGCATTTGCACATTGCATTCGTACCGCCTTGCTCGCCGAAGACATCCAGATTCGTCCCCCACGCCCGCGATAAACAAACAACATCATGGAAAACCAAACCAATACCGTCCCTATCGTCGCAGAAACCACGGGCACGCTCTGGAAAATCGTCGCACAGCCGCATGCCGAAGTCGGCCAAGACGAAACACTCGTCATTATCGAGTCGATGAAGATGGAAATCCCGGTTGAAGCTCTGGCGGAAGGCTTTGTTGTGGAGTATTCGGTTGCTGAAGGAGACCCGGTAGAGGACGGCCAGGTTATTGGGACCTTCCAGCTCTCATCGTAAAGATCACTCTGCACAACACGGAGACGCGCATGCCTGCATGACGTTTTGGCTGACATGTGCCTCCGCTTATGACAAGAACCCGCAACAGTCCAACGACGCTGGTGCACGGGGCACGCGGACGGATCAGGTTACAACCAATTTAGTGCACAACCTTTAGTGCACTAAGTCATAAGGAGACAACAATGCATGGCTTCGATAGGCCAGGGATCGTCGCGCATATTCAGGTGCGGCTTTTCGGAAGGTGTTGATTGGCACAGTTGTTGCGAATTTCCCCGCGGGATATTAATCAGCAATCACCGCTATTAGTTCCGATGTCGGCAAGTTGCCCTCAACAAGCCATTAGTTAAATCGAGACGACGGCTCTAGCACCCTAACCCCGTCAACTGTTCGTGCTGAAAACGATGCGCCCGCTGGTCGCCTTTGCGACCCGCGAGGGTTCACTCATCCTCAATTTCTGGAAGTCGTCACAATGTCGAACGCCCCAATCCCCACGATGCCGCTGACGGAATCAGTTCGCTCGCCGGTCACCGCCGACGCAACCGTCGCCCGCAAAGCAGCGATCGCCGCTGCGGCGGGCTCCGCGATCGAGTACTACGAGTTCGGAATCTACGGCTACCTGGCCGCGACCATTGGACCACTGTTCTTTCCCAGCGACAATCCGACTGCCTCGCTACTGGCCATCCTCGCAGTATTTGGCAGCGCTTTCCTTATGCGCCCAATCGGCGGCATCGTGCTTGGTCGACTCGGCGATCGCCTAGGTCGACGGTCAGTGCTACTGGTCACCGTGATTGGCATGGGCGTCGCCACGGCAGCAATTGGCGTTCTGCCGACCGCTGCAACAGGCGGCATCATTGCCCCGATCTTGCTTCTTCTGATTCGCCTCTTCCAGGGCTTCTTTGCAGGCGGTGAGGTAACTGGCGCAGCCGCATATGTGGCCGAATCCGCCCCGCGGGGTCGCCGCGGCTTCTTCGGCGCCTTCACGCCCGTGGGTGTTGCCGTCGGCGGCGCGCTTGCCGCGACGGTGTGCGGACTGACCAACTCAGTACTAGGTAGTGACGCCATGACCGAATGGGGATGGCGCATCCCCTTCCTGACTGCCATTCCGATGGTCATGATCTCAGTTTTGGTACGCAAGCGTGTAGAAGAGTCGGTTGCCTTTCAGCAGTTCCAGCAGCACAGCGAACCTCCAAAGGCTCCGCTAACTGAAGTCCTCAGTCAGCACATGCCATCGGTTCTGAAAGTGCTGTTCCTTTCGTTCGGACAGAACGTCGGGTACTGGGTTGGGCTGGTGTTCATGAACATCTACATGACCACCTATCTGAAGTATGACAAGGGCACGGTCTACTGGATCATGGCATTCGTGAGCATCACGATGGCCTGCCTGATGCCGTTCTGGGGTGGCCTGTCGGATCGTCTGGGACGCAAAAAGGTCCTCTCGATCGGATTTGTGGCCTACACAGTGCTAGTCGTACCGATGATGATGTTGATGGACCAACACAGCATTGGCTTGGCCGCCCTGGCAATGTTTATCGTGGCCCTGCCGTTGCCCATCGTCCAGTCTGTCGGCTATCCGACATACGCCGAGCAGTTCCCGACTCGCGTGCGATATTCAGGCATGGCGTTCAGCTTCAATTTCGGTACGATTCTCGGCGGTGGCGTGACGCCGTACATCGCGACCTCGTTGATCGGCTCGACTGGTAACCTCCTGTCACCGGCTTACCTCTTGATGGGTGGCTCCGCGATCTCGCTCATCGCACTGCTCTTCGTTAAAGAAACCGCCAAGGAGGCCCTTCAATGAGTGGATTCCAGAATCTGCCCGGTTGGGCTGACTACCCCGCCACGGCCCGCGCCGCCATCCGGGCTGGAGAGTGGCGTGGCCACACGGGAGGAATGGCACCTGGTCACGTCCAAGGCAACCTGATGATCGTGCCGCAAGAATGGGCAGGGGCTTTTCTGAACTACTGCCGTAATAATCCGATTCCCTGCCCTCTGATCGGGATGACAGAGCCAGGCTCACCGTACGTGCCCGAACTGGGTGAAGACATCGATCTGCGCACCGACGTGCCGCGCTATCGGGTCTGGAAAGATGGTCAACTTAGCCACGAGTGTGAAAAGATCGTCGATCTTTGGGAAGACGATTTTGTGGGCTTTGTGCTCGGATGTTCGCTCTCCTTTGAACAAGCACTTCAGGACGCTGGAATCGCGGTCCGGCATGTCGACGAAGACAAGGTTGTTCCGATGTACCGGACAAACATTGCAACGGCACCGTCAGGTCCGTTTTCTGGCCCCATGGTTGTATCCATGCGCCCGTACCCTCCGGAACTTACACAGGAGGTACGTCGCATATGCGCTGTATTGCCTGCTGCGCATGGCGCGCCAGTTCATATCGGGGATCCGTCGGCCATCGGCATCCTGGACGTGAACACTCCCGACGAAGGCGAGCACACGGCGATCCTGCCCGGTGAAGTGCCGATGTTCTGGGGTTGCGGCGTGACACCACAGGCCGCAGCTATGCAAGCTCGTCTGCCGCTGTGCATCACGCACGCCCCAGGCTACATGCTCATCGGCGATCCCAAGATCGAGCACGTGAAGCTCTTGTAGCTTCGCAGAGGGTACTCTGGCAAAGCGCTTTGCCAGAGTACCCTAGTGCTTTCTAAAGCGACCAAACTACGCGCTCCATTTCGGCTGGGTTCAATGCGGCCTGTGAATTGAATGTGGTCGAACCGGTCGCTGCAGGATCAGCATAGAAAAGGCGATGCCAGGGCGGGCCCCTGGCATCGCTCAAAACACCACTGCCTCAGTTGGTACTACTTCTTCGTTCCTTCGTACTTGGCCTTGTTCGCTTCATTCGGCGGGTAGAGGCCGGGGAGGACAGCGCCGTCGTTCACCTCGTCCATGATCCAGCCTTCAAACCGCTCCTGCTCGACAGCGGCATCGACGATGTCCGCAACGAGCGCTGCCGGAATGACCACTGCACCATCTTGGTCGGCGACGATCACATCGTCGGGGAAGATCGCAACGCCACCGCACGCCACAGGCTGTTGCCAGTCGACGAACGTCAGGCCCGCAACCGAAGGTGGAGCGGCCGTACCACTGGCCCATACAGGCAGTTTCGTTCCGAGGACGCCAGCCAGGTCGCGGACGACGCCATCCGTAACCAGACCAGTGACGCCGCGCTTGGCCATGCGCGCGCACAGAATGTCCCCCCAGATCCCCGCATCCTTGACGCCCATCGCATCAACCACCGCAATGCAACCGGCGGGCATCTGCTCAATGGCGCCACGGCTAGACTTCGGCGATGCCCACGATTCCGGGGTTGCCAGGTCTTCTCGTGCCGGGACAAACCGCACGGTGAACGCACGGCCAACGATACGTTTGGAGCCTTCGACAAGCGGGAACGCGCCGCGGATCCACACGTTGCGTAAGCCCTTCTTGAGCAGGATCGTCGTCAGCGTGGCAGTCGTGACACCAGACAGGGCCTTGAACATTACTTCATCGGATACAGCCATGGCATATCTCCAAATTGAAATCAACTACGACAATCAAACCGAAGGAATCAAACCACCATCCACGCGGAGCGTTGCGCCAGTGATGTATGAAGCGCGCTCGCTTGCGAGGAAGGTGATTGCGTCCGCGTACTCTTCAGGATGGCCATACCGGCCCATCGGAATGGTCTTTTCGCTTTCCGACTGTACGGACAAGACGTCACGGCCCTCGCGCTTCGCTTTGGCCGAATCGAGGAACTGGGTGCGAGCAGTCGCGATCCGGCCAGGCACCACTACGTTGGCCGTGATCCCGGCGGCAGCGACATCACGCGCCAGGCTCTTCGACCAACCGACCAGGGCAATTCGTAAAGAGTTCGACAGCGCCAGGTTGGGAATTGGTGCCACCACACCAGACGATGTACTGGTAATTACGCGTCCCCAGCCACGCTCACGCATGCCGGGGAGGAAAATGTCGGTGATGCCGATGACGGACAGCACCATTGCATTGAAGCCGTATTGCCAAGCCTGGGTCGACTGTCCGAAGGCTGGCCCGGGTTGGGGTCCACCCGTGTTGTTCACGAGGATATCGATGCCGCCAACTTGCGAAAGCACCGCTTTGGCGCCTCCCGACCACTGTTCCTGCACACCCAGATCCCAGACAAAGCTATGAACAGGTACGTCGAAGTCCATCAGTTCGTCCGCCAGCGACTTAAGAGAACTTTCGTCTCGATCGGCGATACAGATTTCAGCACCCTCCTTGGCCAGCGCCATAGCGATCGCGCTCCCGAGCCCACCGCCAGCACTCATCACTAGAGCTCGCTTCCCTTTGATTCCCATGTCCATGCTAACGCTCCTTAGTTGAGTTCGGTGCAGACTTCATGAAGCCGCTTGCATGCCTCAGCAAGGCGCTCATCCGACGTAGCAAACGAGATCCGGAAGTAGCCTTCGGCGCCAAACGCACTTCCCGGCACGACGGCAACATGAGCTCGCTCAAGGAGAAATTGGCTGACATCGACGTCGTTGCTCAGGATCTTTCCCTCGGAGGTTGCCTTTCCGATCAGTCCTTCGCACGAGGGAAAGAGATAGAAGGCCCCTTCAGGGGTTCGGCAACTGACGCCCGGGATGGCGTTTAACGCGCTCAGGCACGCATCGCGTCGGCGCTGAAATGCTTGATTCCGCGGCGTTATGAAGTCCATTGATCCATCCAGTGCCGCGAGAGCAGCAGCCTGGGCGACGGAACAAGGATTGCTCGTGCTTTGGGACTGGATGGTTCCCATGGCCTGGATCAGCGCCTTCGGACCACCGGCGTAGCCAATGCGCCAGCCGGTCATCGCATACGACTTGGAAACGCCATTGACTGTCAGCGTACGGTCGCGCAAATCCGGTCCCACAGAGGCGATCGTCGAGAATTTCCATCCGTCGTAGCGGATGTGCTCGTACATGTCATCAGTCATGACAAGGACATGCGGATGCTTCGCCAGCTCGGCTGCCAACGCGGCAAGTTCAACTCGCGAGTAGCCTGCCCCCGTGGGATTGCTGGGCGAATTCAGAATCAGCCATTTGGTTCGTGGCGTGATCGCCGCGCGGAGCTGTTCGGGCACAAGCTTGAAGTCCTGCGCTGCCGCGCAGCTTACTTCGACGGGCACGCCGCCGGCGAGCCGCACCATGTCGGGATAGGAAACCCAGTAGGGAGCCGGCACGATAACCTCGTCGCCGGCATTGATCGTCGCCAGCAACGCGTTGAAGATCACCTGCTTGCCACCGGTACCTACGCTGATCTCCGCAACGTCGTATGACAGGCTGTTGTCGCGCCAGAATTTCCGGACGATCGCTTCCTTGAGCTCTCGCGTTCCGTCAATGTCGGTGTACCGCGTCGCGCCAGCGTCGATAGCCTGCTTCGCTGCAACGCAGATGTGGTCGGGAGTCGGAAAATCGGGTTCGCCCTGCGACAGGCCGATTACGTCGATTCCGCGACGGCGCATATCGCCTGCAATCTTTGTGATGGTCAGGGTCGGTGACGGCTTCACCGCGTGAAGGAGGTTGGATAGCATCGATAATTCCCTGCCAGGTCAGGATTTGCGCAGCGCCTCATGCGCCGCGCTTCGGAGCGTCTTTGGGCTTTTCCTTGAACAACCCAGAATGCGTGATGCGACTGTTGGGCCGCGAGCCAACCTTGAACGCACAGATTTACGTTCGGGGACTGCGCGTGCATCCCTCGCCAATAGGAGGCGATTTATCTTCAGGGGTGAGGAGATTGATCGTGGTTCTGCCTAGACCTACGGTCCAGGTGAGGGAAGGACGGTTCGACCCAACCGCCCTTCACCTGCTTCGGCAGATGCAGCCGAATTACTTCTTGAACAGCGAGCTGATGTCGGCAAAGGCCTTGATTTCGAGGGCGTTGCCCGATGGGTCCAGGAAGAACATCGTGGCCTGCTCGCCCGGCTCTCCCTTGAAGCGGATATGCGGCTCGATGATGAACTTGATGCCAGCGGCCTTCAGTCGTTCCGCTTGGGCTTCCCACTGCTCCATCGACAGCACTGCGCCAAAGTGACGTACCGGCACTTGGTCGCCGTCGACGGCGCTCGTCTTGTGATGGCCGACTTCTTCCGGTGCCAGGTGAGCAACGATCTGGTGACCGTAAAAGTCGAAATCGACCCAATCTTCAGCGCTGCGGCCTTCGGGGCAGCCCAACAACTCACCATAGAACTTGCGTGCTTCGGGGATGCTGTTGACGGGAAAAGCAAGGTGAAACGGGGGAATGTTTTGAGTGGTGGCCATGATGATTCATTGGGTTGAGAGGCGGCCGGCAGCACCTCAAAGCTCTATGCAAAACCGACGATTGACGTTAGTCTATGGCCGCCGATAATCAATGAAAAGCGATATATTTTTGCCCTGAGCAACAATTTTAGTGATCAGATAACATGCTGCGTGAACTCCAGACATTCCTGGCGGTGGTGCGATACGGCACCTTTGCGAACGCAGCCGCACATATAGGGCTGACCCAGTCAGCCGTGAGCGCGCAAATCCAGCGACTGGAGGAAGAGCTGGGCTATCCACTCTTTGATAGAACTGGCCGCTCAGCGGTGTTGAATACCTCTGGCCGAGAAGCGTTGACCGTGGCCGAGGAAATGATGACGGTCTACGCGAAGCTCGGCCAAAGCGTGAATAGTGCTCGTACTGGGCTCATTCGCATTGGTGCCATCGCGTCCGCTCAGGTCACCTTCCTTGCTGAGGCTCTCACTGCGTTTCGAAATGAGAATCCTGGTTATCGGATCCGACTCGTCCCAGGTGTGTCCCTCAACCTTCTCGGCCAGGTCGATTCAGGCGAAATTGATATCGCGGTCATGATCAAACCGCCGTTCGCTCTGCCTTCTGACCTCCAGTGGCGCGTGCTGCTAACGGAGCCGTTCGTTCTAATCGCACCGCAAAAGCAGAAAGATCAGGACTGGCGCGAACTGCTCGAGAGCGAGCCCTTCATTCGCTATGACCGCGGCTCCTTCGGGGGACGGCTTGTGGATCAGTTTCTTCGTCGATCGCGCATCTCAGTAACCGACGCGATCGAGCTCGACGAGTTGCAGGCCATTGCCCAACTCGTGCGGCGTGGTCTAGGCGTAGCGCTTCTGCCTATGACGAGCGCGCTGACGATACCTAGAGGAGTTGTCGTCAAGGATCTTGGAGACGCAACGTTCTTCCGAGAGATCGGACTGGTCGAACGGCCATCTCATAGCCGACAGGCTGCGGCGACTCTCCTGGCCCAGCGCATTGCCGAGGCGGCTGAGCGCAGCGCCCGTAGACAGTACTGACTTCCGCCAGTTTATAGCCGCTTTCTGGTGAACTTCGTTCGCTCCCTTAGGCGCTGTCAAGTAAAGGCGACAGATCGAGCACCACTGATTAACAACTCTGCTGCATCGGGTCAACGACTGTGGTGTGAAACACGGCCAATTTGACCAGGCATCTCCCCGCCCATCTCATACGCACTTGCGGCCTACGCGGCGTGAACTACACTTCGGTGTCGCCACGCGTGCTGCACTGGCGTCTGGCTGCTCCGCGCCCTTACCGGCAATCCACCCAACAAGAATGAGAAAAAACACATGCGCCGACTATTCGCCGCCCTTGCCTTATTCGCTATTTGCCAGTCATTGCAGGCCCAGGTAAAGCCGTTCCCATCCGGTTTTCGGAATCAGGACATACAGACCGAAGGCGCCACGCTGCATGTGCGGGTTGGCGGAAGCGGGCCAGCCGTGGTCTTGTTGCACGGATTTGGCGACACGGGCGATATGTGGGCGCCGCTGGCGGCCGAGTTGGCGCGGAACCATACGGTGGTCGTGCCCGATCTGCGAGGCATGGGCTTGTCGTCGCATCCGCCTGGCGGCTACGACAAGCGTACGCAGGCCGGCGATATCCGGTCGGTGCTGACGCAATTGCACATCGACCAGGCTGACGTGGTGGGTCACGACATCGGTACGATGGTCGCATTTGCCTATGCGACGCGTTATCCGGACAAAACCCGGAAGCTCGTGGTCATGGACGCCCCGGTGCCTGGCGTGCCGCCCTGGGAGCAGATTGTCCGCATGCCCGCGCTCTGGCATTTCGATTTTGGCGGGCCCGATGCCGAGCGGCTGGTCAAAGGCAGGGAGCGGATCTATCTGGATCGCTTCTGGAATGAATTCGCGGGCGATCCGTCGAAAATCGACGAGGCCACGCGCGCTCACTACGCTCGCATTTACGCGCGGCCAGGCGCCATGCATTCCGCATTCGCGCAATTCCTGGCGATTCGCCAGGACGCCGAAGACAACCAGAAATCGCTGGCCACCAAGCTGACGATGCCCGTGCTGGCAATTGGCGGCGAGAAATCGTTTGGCCAGAACGAGGCGATCGTCATGCGAAACGCGGCGGTCAACGTTCAGGAACTGGTGGTTCCCGGTGCCGGTCATTGGTTGATGGAAGAAAAGCCGCAGGTCACCGTGAGCGCGATTGTCGATTTCCTCGCGCAATAGGGCCGTTATTCGCCCTGCTTTTCGCCCTTTCGTTGTGGACGTGCCCACCCAACCGCAAGCCAGCCGCTGGCCAGCGGTTGGACGTATTCAAATGGAGACAAACCATGACACGCGTTCGTGTTGAAGGCTTCACCATCTCGCTGGACGGATACGGCGCGGGCCCGGATCAGGACATCGACAATCCGCTCGGCGTTGGTGGCACCGACTTGCATCAGTGGCTGGTGCCGACACGCACGTTCCAGCAAATCTTGTTCGGCAATGAAGGCGGGACGACCGGGATCGACGACGATTTCGCGGCGCGTGGCTTTGATAACGTGGGCGCGTGGATTCTGGGCAGGAACATGTTCGGGCCGATTCGTGGCGCATGGCCGGACGAACAATGGAAAGGCTGGTGGGGTGACAACCCGCCGTACCACGTGCCGGCCTTCGTCCTGACGCATCACGCGCGTCCCGCTCTGAAAATGGAAGGCGGCACGACGTTCCATTTCGTCACCGGCGGCATTCGCCAGGCACTGGATCTGGCGCGCGCCGCTGCGGGTGGCAAGGACGTTCGCATCGGCGGCGGCGCCGACACCATCCGGCAGTTTCTATCGGCGGGCCTGATCGATGAATTGCACGTCGCGATCTCGCCGGTGCTGCTTGGCCGTGGCGAGTCACTGTTCCACGGGCTCGACCTGCCGGCGCTGGGATACGCATGCGTGACTTCCGTGGCCTCCGAAAAGGCCATGCATGTGGTGCTACGGCGGCAAGGACAAGCGCCCTCGCCCACGTAGGAATACGAGTTGGATGGCTGCCCCGGCGCGCCGATCGTGCCGAAAGCGCTCATTCGACTACCCCATGCGCAGCAGCGTCGACACTTCCTGTGCTGGTAGTACCGGTCAGGCGGCTCTCGCCCCGCTTCAGCCAGCCAGCTCCCGATGCAACGCCACGTATTCCTGTGCGAGCTTATGGCGCGGATCCATGTGGATCATGGGGGTAGCGTGCTGGTGCGATTCCCGAATCTTCACCGAGGAAGACAGCCGCGACGCAAGTACCGGCAGCCCCTCGCTGATCAGTTCTTCGACGAGCTTTGTCGGCAGGCTGGCGCGCGGCTGGAACTGGTTGATGACGATGCCCTCGACCTGCAGCGCGTCATTGTGGTCCTGCTGGATTTCCTTCACGTTGTCGAGCAGCGTGTAGAGTGCCCGGCGCGAGAAGTCATCGCAGTCGAACGGGATCAGGCAGCGATCGACGGCAATCAGTGCTGAGCGTGTATAGAAATTCAGCGCTGGCGGCGTGTCGATGTAGATGGCGTCGTAGACCGACTCTAGTACGAGCAGGGCGTCGCGCAGCTTGTAGATTTTGTAGCGGGATTCAAGCTTGCCATGCAGGGCGTCAAGGTCAGCATGCGCCGGCATCACGTCGAGGTTCTCAAACGGCGTCGCATGGATAAACGACGTCAGGTCCACCGGCTTAAAGCTGTAGGTCAGGGACGCGTCGAAGAAGTCTGCCGCGCTCGGACTTGCCTCGCCGGCGCGCGCGCCCATCAGGTACTGAGTCGAATTGGCCTGCGCATCCAGGTCAACCACCAAAGTGCGCAATCCTTCGCTGGCGCTGATGGCCGCAAGATTGCATACGATTGTTGACTTGCCAACACCGCCCTTCTGATTGAACACGACGCGCCGCATTTCTTCCTCTGAGAAGACCGTTTCGAAGGCGAAAGGATACCTTAGCAAGGCGGTGAGTGGTCACGGGAAAGCGGGATCGGGCGACAGCCTCGGCCCCGTTCCCCCAAGCGTTGCCTACATCCCAACACCTGACACTTTTCTGTTGGCACCACCCCACCATTCGCCGTACCGCCGACATTACCCCGCGCGCCAGCGCAAACCCTCCCCCACCCGCAAACCCAACCCCATCAAGGCTTTCCAGATTCTTTCGAGAATCTGGCCGGCGCTGGCACGCTTGCTGCGATATCAGTACCGAGCGCGACACCAACCCGAAGCTCATCACCCACCAAGCCTTACCTTCCTCTCCAGGAGAACATCATGACCACGCTGACCAT
>NZ_DBHKYV010000059.1:0-42434 GCF_057315035.1 Cupriavidus sp.
CTCCCCCAACCCCTCTCCCACTGCGTGGGCGAGGGGAGTCAAACCATCACAAATTCAAGCCTTCACTCTATCTGCTCGATCTGTTCCTGCAGTTCCAGCCAGCGTTCCTCGAGTTGATCGAGTTCGCTCGTGACTTCGCCCTGGCGCTTGAGCATCTCCATCAGCTTCGACTTGTTGGCTTCCTCGTAGCTTGAGGATTCGGCCATGAACGCGTCGACCGTGGTCTTGTCGTCCTGCAGCACGGCCATGCGCTTTTCCACCTTTTCCAGTTCCTTGGTCAGCGGCTTGCGCAGTACCGACAGCCGTTGCCGTTCGTCGGCCTCGGCGCGGCGCTGGTCCTTGCGGTTGACGCTCGGTGCCGCTTCGGCGGCATGGCTTGCCACCGCCGCGTTGCGCTTGGCGGCGGCCTGCTGCAACAGCCAGTCGCGGTAGTCGTCGAGGTCGCCATCGAACGGGCGGATCGTGCCGTCGGCCACCAGCATGAACTGGTCGGACGTGGCGCGCAGCAGGTGCCGGTCGTGCGATACCAGGATCAGCGTGCCTTCGAACTGGGCCAGCGCCATGGTCAGCGCTTCGCGGGTGTCGAGGTCCAGGTGGTTGGTCGGTTCGTCGAGCAGCAACAGGTTTGGCTTCTGCCAGACGATCAGCGACAGCGCCAGCCGCGCCTTCTCGCCGCCGGAAAACGGCTCGATTGACGACGTGGCCATGTCGCCGCGGAAATTGAAGCTGCCCAGGAAATCGCGCAGTTCCTGCTCGCGCACGTCTGGCGCCAGCCGTGCCAGGTGCTGCAGCGGCGAGTCATGGTCGCGCAGCGTTTCCAACTGGTGCTGCGCAAAATAGCCGATCACCAGACCCTTGCCGAGCCGTACCGTGCCATTGAGCGGCGCCTGTGTGCCAGCCAGCGTTTTCACGAGCGTCGACTTGCCCTGGCCATTGGCGCCAAGCAGGCCGATGCGCTGGCCATTCTGGATCGACAGCGCAAGGTTGTGCAGGATCGTGACCGGCGGCTCGGCTTCGGCATAGCCGCAGTCCACGCTATCGAGCACCATCATCGGGTTGGGCGCCGAATCGGGTTCGCGGAATTCGAAGGCAAAGCCGGCGGCTGCATGTACCGGGGCCAGCCGTTCCATCTTTTCCAATGCCTTGACGCGGCTCTGTGCCTGGCGCGCCTTGGTGGCCTTGGCCTTGAAGCGCGTGATGAATGATTCCAGGTGCGCGATTTCCTTCTGCTGGCGCGTGTACGCCGCCTGCTGCTGCGCCATCTGCTGCAGCCGCATCGTTTCGAACAACGTGTAGTTGCCGCCGTAGCGCTTCAGTTGCTGGTTCTCGATATGCACCGTGACCGTGCAGATCGCATCCAGGAATTCGCGGTCGTGCGAGATCATCACCAGCGTGCCCGGATACCGCGCCAGCCAGTCTTCGAGCCAGACAATGGCGTCGAGGTCCAGGTGATTGGTCGGTTCGTCCAGCAGCAGCAGGTCTGACGGGCACATCAGCGCCTGCGCCAGGTTCAGGCGCATGCGCCAGCCGCCCGAGAACGATGCCACCGGCTGCGTCACCTGCGGCAGCGTGAAACCCAGCCCCAGCAGCAGCGCCTCGGCGCGCGCCGCGGCGGTATAGCCATCGGCATCGGCATACGCGGCATGGGCTTCGCCCTCGGCCGAACCATCGCCGCTGGCCTGCGCGGCGGCAATGCTGGCCTCGATTTCGCGCAGCTTCGTGTCGCCGTCGATCACGTATTCCACCGCGGTGCGACTGACCGCCGGGGTTTCCTGCGCCACGTGGGCGATGCGCCACTGCGCGGGTACGAACAGATCGCCGCCGTCCGGGTGCAACTCGCCACGCAGCATCGAGAACAACGTGGATTTGCCGCTGCCGTTGGCGCCGACAAGGCCCACGCGCTCGCCAGGGTTGAGCGTCACGCTGGTGTGGTCGAACAGCACCTTGGTGCCGCGCTGGAGGACAAGCTGGTCGATTCGGATCACGAGGAAGGCAGGAAAACGGTTCTTTCGGCAGGCGGGCATTGTAGCGCGCCAGACCCCCGAAGCCGCCGCGATCCACCCGGCTGGCTTTCAGATCGCTTGCATGTCCGCACGCATGTATTGAGGGATTTCCCCTAATCGTGCACTTTGGCTTCGCCGGGCACAGCATTTGCGTGTAAATTTATTTACATGGATTGCTGCACTGCGAAAGTGCCTTTTCATAGCCGTTTGCCTAAGGTGGTGCCAGATTGGTGCGCCGGCGGCCCTTGAACCGGCCCTTGAACCCTTTTGACGTCCTGACATGCCCGACGGCCAGACGATTTCCGAACGCATTGCCCGTGCCTTGCCCACGCTCACGCCCGCGCACCAGCGCATGGCGAACTATGTGCTGGACAACCTGTTTCGCGCGGCCACCATGCGCATCGACGAATTCGCCACGGCGGTCGAGGTGTCGGTGGCCACGGCCAACCGCTTTGCCAAGGCGCTGGGTTTCGAGGGCTATCCGCAGTTCCGTGCCGAACTGGTGCGCGGCTTCGAAGCCACGCTGGCGCCGGTCGAACGCCTGCGCGACGAGCTGGCGCGACCGACCACGGTGGGCGAGGTATTCGCCGCCGCGCTCGATGACGGTGCCCGCAATCTTGAATCCACGCGCCGCAACCTCGACGTCGGATCGGTGGAGCGCGCCGTGGATGCAATCCTGGGCGCCGAACGGGTCTATGTGATGGGCTTCGGTGCCAGCGGCTTCCTGTCGGGGCTGATGCAGCATGGCCTGGAAATGCACTGCCGCATGGTGACGTCGGTGTCCACCGTGGGCGGTGCTTCGCATGCGGCGCGCCAGTTGTTCAAGCTGACACCCCAGGACCTCGTGATTGCGATCGCATTTCCGCGTTACGTGGCCGATTCGATGGTGCTGGCGCAGCGCGTAAAAGCACACGGCGGACGCCTGCTGGCGCTGACCGATGGCCCGACCTCGCCGCTGGCACCGCTGGCCGATATCGCGCTGTATGCCAACGCCGGCAACCGCCTGTCGGCCAATTCCGATGCCACGGTGCTGGCGCTGATCGAAGCGCTGTGTGGTGCCGTGGCCTACCGTTCGGCGCGCTCCGTAAAGGCCGCCGCCGAGATGACCGAATTCCTGCTGCCGTGGCTCTACGGCGCGCCCGGTGCGCGCGAAGACCGCGCTGCATCGAAGTCTTCCGATTGAAGTAGAGAAGTAGAAGGACCTATGTCACAAGCTGTTATCGCCATCCACGGCGGCGCTGGCACGATTACCCGTGCGGCCATGGACGCCAACCGCGAAAGCGAATACACCTCCGCGCTGGAACAGGTGCTGCTGGCTGGCCAGCGCGTGCTGGCCGACGGCGGCAGCGCGCTCGACGCGGTGACCGAAGCGGTGCGCCTGCTCGAGGAATGTCCACTGTTCAACGCTGGCAGGGGCGCGGTGCTGACGCACGCCGGCACCTACGAGCTCGATGCATCGGTGATGGATGGCGCCACGCTGAATGCCGGCGCGGTGGCCTGCGTCAAGCGGCTGCGCAATCCGGTGCTGGCCGCGCGCGCGGTGCTCGAACATAGCGAACACGTGCTGTTCGCGGGCGACGGTGCCGAGGCGTTTGCCGCAGCCCAAGGCCTGGAACTCGTGGCGCCGGAATACTACTTCACGCAGGCGCGCCACGACCAATGGCAACGGGCGCGTGCCACGGCCGGCATGGCCTTGCTCGATCACGATGCGGCAGCGCTGGCGGCCAAGGCCGTCCAGTCCGAGGGTGCGGATCCGCTCGATGCCGACACCAAGTTCGGCACGGTCGGCGCCGTGGCGTGCGACATCCACGGCAACCTGGCGGCGGCAACGTCCACCGGCGGCGTCACCAACAAGCAGGTGGGCCGCGTGGGCGATACGCCGGTGCTGGGCGCCGGTTGCTATGCCGACGACGTGGCGGCCGTATCGGCCACCGGCACCGGCGAAATGTTCATCCGCACCGTGGCGGCTTTCGACGTATCGGCCCAGATGCGCTATGCGGGGCTGACGCTCGAGGAATCTGCGCGGCGCGTGGTCATGGAGAAGCTGACGGCCATTCATGGCCGCGGTGGCCTGATCGCGGTCGATCGCGCGGGCAACGTCACGTTGCCGTTCAACACCGAAGGCATGTATCGCGGCGTGGCCCGCGTGGGCGCCCCGGTCAACGTCTGGATCTACGGCTGATATGGCGACTACAGTTTCAAAGCAGGGCATTGTGCTGCCACCCGAGCGCGTGGTGGCGGTGGACAACGTAACGGTCCGCTTCGCCACGTCCGAACGGACGGTCGAAGCGGTGCGCAACCTGTCGTTCCACGTCGATCGTGGCGAGACGCTGGCCGTGGTGGGTGAATCGGGTTCGGGCAAGTCCGTGACGTCGCTGGCGCTGATGCGCCTGGTGGAACACGGCGGCGGCAAGATTGCCAGCGGCAGCATGCTGTTGCGTCGTCGTGGCGGCGAGGTGCTGGATCTGGCCAAGGCCCCGGAATCGACGCTGCGCACCGTACGCGGCGCCGATGTGGCGATGATCTTCCAGGAACCGATGACCTCGCTGAATCCGGTGTTCCCGGTCGGCGAGCAGATCGCGGAATCGATCCGCCTGCACCAGGGCAAGAGCAAGGCCGCCGCGCGTGCCGAAGCCCTGCGCATGCTCGAACTGGTGCGTATTCCCGAGGCGCGTCGTGTGCTGGACCGCTTCCCGCACCAGTTGTCGGGTGGCATGCGCCAGCGCGTAATGATCGCCATGGCGTTGTCGTGCAAGCCGGCGCTGCTGATTGCCGACGAACCGACGACCGCGCTCGATGTCACGATCCAGGCCGAGATCCTGCAACTGATCCGCAACCTGCAGTCCGAAATGGACATGGGTGTGGTCTTTATCACGCACGACATGGGCGTGGTGGCCGAGGTGGCCAACCGTGTGCTCGTGATGTACCGCGGCGAGAAAGTGGAAGAGGGCACGTCCGACGACGTGTTCCACGCGCCCGCGCACCCTTACACCCGGGCCTTGCTGTCGGCGGTGCCGAAGCTCGGTGCGATGTCGGGTACCGACCTGCCGTCGCGCTTCCCGCTGGTGCAGGCCAACGACGCGGCCGCGCCGGTCAAGGAACTGCCGCAGGACACCGTGCCGGCCGATGCCGCGCCGATCCTGCGCGTGCGCGACCTGGTCACGCGTTTCGACGTGCCGGGCGGCCTGTTCGGCAAGGTCACGCGCCGCGTGCATGCGGTGGAGCAGGTCAGCTTCGATCTGTATCCCGGCGAAACGCTGGCACTGGTGGGCGAGTCGGGTTGCGGCAAGTCCACCACGGGACGCTCGCTGCTGCGGCTGGTCGATGCGCAAAGCGGGACCATCGAATTCGCGGGCCAGAACATCAGCAAGATGCAGGGCCCGGCGCTGCAGGCACTGCGCCGCAATATCCAGTTCATTTTCCAGGATCCGTTCGCCTCGCTCGATCCGCGCGTGCCGGTGGGCTACTCGATCATGGAACCGCTGCTGGTGCACAAGGTGGCCAGCGGCAAGGAGGCCGAAGCGCGCGTGGCCTGGCTGCTCGAAAAGGTTGGCCTGACCCCCGCGCATGCATCGCGCTATCCGCACGAGTTCTCGGGTGGGCAACGCCAGCGGATCTGCATCGCGCGTGCGCTGGCGCTGAATCCCAAGGTGGTGGTGGCCGACGAATCGGTGTCGGCGCTGGACGTATCGATCCAGGCCCAGATCGTCAACCTGATGCTCGATCTGCAGCGCGAACTCGGCGTGGCGTTCCTGTTTATCTCGCATGACATGGCCGTGGTGGAACGCGTGAGTCACCGCGTGGCCGTGATGTACCTGGGCCAGATCGTCGAGATTGGTCCGCGTCGCGCCATCTTCGAGAATCCGCAGCACCCGTACACAAAGAAGCTGATGTCCGCGGTGCCGATTGCCGACCCGGCGCGTCGCCACGTGAAGCGCGAGCCGTTGTCCGATGAAATCCCGAGCCCGATCCGCGCGGTCGGCGACGAACCGGTGGTGCAGCCGCTGGTGGCGGTCGCAGGTAGCGGTGCGCATGGTCATTACGTAGCCCGGCACGCCATTGGCGGTGCCTACTGATGTTGTTGTCTTGAAGTCCTTGAATTTCCCGAGAGGAGAAAAAGAGATGTCGAAGGTTTCTTTCCGGCTGATGGCCGGTGCTGCCGCAGTGGGCGCCATGGGTATGCTGGCGGCCGCGCCGGCCTTTGCCGCCAAGGAGGCGGTGATGGCCGTGTATTCCACGTTCACCACGCTGGACCCGTACGATGCGAACGACACGCTGTCGCAGGCGGCCACCAAGTCGTTCTACCAGGGCCTGTTCGGTTTCGACAAGGACCTGAAGCTTGTCAACGTACTGGCCGAAAGCTATGACGTGAGCAAGGACGGCCTGGTCTACACGTTCAAGCTCAAGAAGAACATCAAGTTCCACGACGGCACCACGTTCGACGCCACGGCCGTCAAGGCCAACTTCGACCGCGTGACCGACCCGGCCAACAAGCTCAAGCGCTACACGCTGTTCAACCGCGTGGCCAAGACCGAAGTGGTGGATCCGTACACCGCGCGCGTCACGCTCAAGGAGCCGTTCTCGCCGTTCATCAACGTGTTGGCCCACCCGTCGGCCGTGATGATCAGCCCGACCGCGCTCAAGAAATACGGCAAGGAGATCGCCTTCCACCCGGTGGGCACCGGTCCGTTCGAGTTCGTCGAATGGAAGCAGACCGACTACCTGAAGGGCAAGAAGTTTGCCGGCTACTGGAAGACCGGCTATCCGAAGATCGACACCATCACGTGGAAGCCGGTGGTGGACAACAACACGCGTTCGGCCGTGATGCAGACCGGCGAGGCCGACTTTGCGTTCAGCATTCCGTTCGAGCAGGCTGCCGTGCTCAAGGCCAGCCCCAAGGTGGACCTGATCGACTCGCCGTCGATCATTCAGCGCTACCTGTCTTTCAACACCATGGTCAAGCCGTTCAATGACCCGAAGGTGCGCCAGGCCATCAACTACGCGATCAACAAGGAAGCGCTGATCAAGGTGGCGTTCGCCGGCCATGCGATTCCGGCCGAGGGCGTGGTGCCGAAGGGCGTGGACTACGCCGAGAAGCTGGGCCCGTGGCCGTATGACCCGGCCAAGGCACGCGAGCTGCTCAAGGAAGCCGGCTACCCGAACGGTTTCGAAACCACGCTGTGGTCGGCCTATAACCACACGACCGCGCAAAAGGTGATCCAGTTCGTGCAGCAGCAGCTGCAGCAGGTGGGCATCAAGGCCCAGGTGCAGGCACTGGAAGCCGGCCAGCGCGTGGAGCGTGTGGAGTCGGTGCAGAAGCCCGAGGACGCTGGCGTGCGCATGTACTACGTGGGCTGGTCGTCGTCGACCGGTGAGTCGGACTGGGCGCTGCGCCCGCTGCTGGCTTCCGAATCGATGCCGCCGAAGCTGCTGAACACCGCGTACTACAAGAACGATCAGGTCGATGCCGATATCGCCGGCGCGCTGCGCACGACCGATCGCGCAGAGAAGTCGAAGCTGTACAAGGACGCGCAGGAACGCATCTGGAAGGATGCTCCGTGGGCGTTCCTGGTGACCGAGAAGATCGTATATGCACGCTCGAAGCGCCTGACCGGTGCCTACGTGATGCCCGACGGCTCGTTCAACTTCGACGAGATCGACATCAAGCAGTAAGGCTGTAAAAAGCTGTCGGTTTTCTCCCCTCTCCCGCCTGCGGGAGAGGGGCGGGGGAGAGGGTAAAGGTTTCAAGCTGAGACAAGTCGCAATTTGAACCTCACGCCCTCGCCCCCAACCCCTCTCCCGCTCGCGGGAGAGGGGAGCAGTGAAGTGGTAGCAGTCGCGGTAAGGCAGTTCCCATAACAAGCTGTAAATACAAGCGGTAAGCCGTGAGGCCGCCCGCCCGTGCATGCGGGGTGAAAGGGCGGGCGGCCGCCGGTCTCGATTTCTGTTTTCTGGTTTTTCTGGTGTCAGGATGCTGAATTACTTCCTCAAACGAGTTCTGGGCGTGATACCGACGATGCTGATCGTGGCAGTGTTGGTGTTTCTCTTCGTCCATCTGCTGCCCGGCGATCCGGCGCGGCTGGCCGCGGGCCCGGAAGCCGATTCGGCTACCGTGGACCTGGTGCGCAAGGATCTTGGGCTGGACCGCCCGATGCACGAGCAGTTCGTGCATTTCTTCACCAATGCGCTCCGTGGAGAGTTTGGTACTTCGCTGCGCTCCAAGCGCCCGGTTTCCGAGGAAATTGGCGAGCGCTTCCTGCCCACGCTGTACCTGACGGTGTCGTCGATGGTCTGGGCCGTGATATTCGGCATGGCCATCGGCATCAGCTCCGCCGTGTGGCGTAACAAATGGCCCGACCGCCTGGGCATGACGCTGGCCGTGTCCGGCATCTCGTTTCCGGCTTTCGCGCTGGGCATGCTGCTGATGGAAGTATTCTCGGTCCAGCTGGGCTGGCTGCCGTCGATTGGCGCCGATAGCTGGAAGCACTACATCCTGCCGTCGCTGACGCTGGGTGCGGCCGTGGCCGCCGTGATGGCGCGCTTTACGCGTGCCTCGTTTATCGAGGTGCTGCAGGAAGATTTCGTGCGCACCGCGCGCGCCAAGGGCGTGCGCGAAACCGTGGTGGTGATCAAGCACACGCTGCGCAACGCGATGATCCCCGTGGTGACGATGATGGGCCTGCAGTTCGGTTTCCTGCTGGGTGGTTCGATCCTGGTGGAGAAGGTCTTCAACTGGCCGGGGCTGGGCCGCCTGCTGGTGGACGCCGTCGAGATGCGCGACTACCCCGTGATCCAGGCCGAAGTGCTGCTGTTCTCGCTCGAATTCATCATGATCAACCTGGTGGTGGACATGCTCTACACCGTGATCAACCCCACCATCCGTTACAAGTAAGGAGGCCGACATGACAGAGCTTTCCACGTCCGCCGCCGCAGCATCGACCGCGACTCCCGAGGCCGTGCGCACGCCCTGGACCGAATTCTGGCGCAAGTTCCGCAAGCAGCATCTGGCGCTGGCCGCTGGTGCATTCGTACTGTTGCTGGTGCTGGTTGCCATCCTGGCGCCGCATATCGTGCCGTACGACCCCGAGAATTTCTTCGACTATGACGCGCTCAATGCCGGACCGTCGATGGCGCACTGGATGGGCGTCGACTCGCTGGGCCGCGACATCTTCAGCCGCATCCTGGCTGGCACGCGTATCTCGCTGGCCGCCGGTTTCTTCTCGGTCATCATTGGTGCCATCATCGGCACCGTGCTGGGTCTGATGGCCGGCTATTACGAAGGCTGGTGGGATCGCATCGTCACGCGTATCTGCGACGTGCTGTTCGCGTTCCCGGGCATCCTGCTGGCCATCGCCATCGTGGCCATTCTCGGCAACGGCATGGTCAACGTGATCTTCGCGGTGGCGGTGTTCAGCGTGCCCGCGTTTGCGCGCCTGGTACGCGGCAACACGCTGATGCTGAAGGGCCTGACCTATGTGGAGGCGGCACGCAGCATCGGCGCATCGGACTGGACCATCCTGACGCGCCATATCCTGCCGGGTACCGTGTCGTCGATCGTGGTCTATTTCTCGATGCGGATCGGCACGTCGATCATTACCGCCGCTGGCCTGTCGTTCCTGGGCCTTGGCGCGCAACCGCCCACGCCCGAGTGGGGCGCGATGCTCAATGAAGCGCGCGCGGACATGGTGACCGCACCGCACGTGGCCATTTTCCCGAGCCTGGCAATCTTCCTGACCGTCCTGGCGTTCAACCTGCTTGGCGACGGCCTGCGCGACGCGCTGGACCCGAAGATCGACCGTCGCTGATGCTGGCCGAGGCTCCTGTCGTTGGCGTGCTGCCGGCCGGCGCGCGCAATGCGATTACCGATGTGGCCGGCGTTACGGTGGGGCACTGCACGCTGGCCGATGGTGACTGCCAGACCGGCGTGACGGTGATCCGTCCGCATGCGGGCAATGTCTACCTGGACAAGGTGCCTGCCGCCGCGACCGTGCTCAATGGCTTTGGCAAGAGCATCGGTCTGGTGCAGGTCGAAGAACTCGGGGTGCTGGAAACACCGATCGCGCTGACCAACACGTTCTCGGTTGGCGCACTTGCCCAGGCGCAGATCCGTGCCGCGATTGCAGGGAATCCCGAGATCGGCCGGCAGTGGCCCACCGTCAATCCGCTGGTGTTCGAATGCAATGACGGCTACCTGAACGATATCCAGGCAATGGCCGTGCACGCCCAGCATTACGATGCCGCGCTGGCGGCCGCCGGTGCGGAAGTTGCACAGGGTGCCGTCGGGGCGGGGCGTGGCATGTCGTCGTTCGGCGTCAAGGGCGGCATCGGCACCGCCTCGCGCGTGGCTGGCAGTTATACGGTCGGTGCGCTGGTATTGTCGAACTTCGGTACGCCCGAATCGCTGATCCTTGCCGGCCGGCCGCTTGGCGCCGAGCTGGACGCACGCCTGAAACAGGCTGCCGAAGCCGAGAAGGGCTCGATCATCATGATCGTGGCGACCGATGCCCCGCTCGATGCACGCCAGTTGCGCCGGCTGTCATTGCGTGCCGGCACCGGGCTGGCGCGCACCGGCTCGGTCTACGGCCATGGCTCGGGCGATATCGTGCTGGCATTCTCCACTGCCTATACCGTGCCGCACCTGGCCGACGCGCCAATGCCGGCTTTGCCGATGATGCATGAATCGAAGCTCGATCCGCTATTCCGTGCTGCCGCGGACAGTGTCGAGCAGGCCATCGTCCACGCACTGTGGCATGCCACGACCGTGCATGGCCGTGATGGCCACCGCCGCAGCGCGCTGCGTGAAGTACTGCAAGACCTGACCGCATGAAGATCCTGATTTCCGCAGATATCGAGGGCGTGGCCGGCGTGTTCCATGCCGAGCAGACCCGAGCCGGCAACGGCGAATATGAACGCGCCCGCGCCTGGATGACGGCCGAGGCCAACGCGGCCGTGCAAGGCGCGTTTGCCGGCGGCGCCAGCGAGGTGCTGGTCAACGATTCGCATGGCGGCTTCCGCAACCTGCTGCCCGACCGCATCGACCCGCGCGCCCAACTGGTGCTGGGCAAGCCGCGCTACCTGAGCATGGTGGCGGGCGTCGAACAGGACTGCGACGGTGTGTTCATGATCGGCTACCACGGCCGCGCGCAAAGTCGCGGCGTGCTGGCGCACACGATCAACAGCGGCGCGTTTGCGCGCGTCTGGCTCAATGGAATGGAACTGGGCGAAGCCGGCATCTACGCGGCGCTGGCCGGCGAGTTCGATGTGCCGGTGCTGATGGCCAGCGGCGACGACGTGTTCGTTGCCGAGACGCAGCCGCTGATGCCGTGGGTGCGCTACGTCCAGACCAAGACCGCCGGCGGGCAGGGCAGCGGTACGACGCTGTCGCCAGCCGCTGCGTGCGAGGCGATTGCCAGTGCCGCGGAAGCCGCCACGCGCGATGCCATCGCACATCCACAGGCGCGCTGCTTCGAACTTTCCGGTCCGGTAACGTGCCGTTTGCAGACGCAGACCACGGCGCACGCCGACCTGTTCTGCCAATGGCCCACGTTCGAACGTGTGGACGGCGTGACGCTATGTTTTACCGCACCGACCGTACAGGCCGCGGTGCGCATGCTGAACTGCTGCTCGGCAATGTCGTTCATGCTCAAGTAGAAGTTGGGGAGAGGTAGGCAAACAATGGGACAATGGCGGCCGATTCCCCATTTGCATCTGCCACATCCATGACTTCACCCATGCACGGGAGCTGGATCCCCGTTCGCAAGGACTTTGCCGATCCGTCCACCACGCGCTGCCACGCGCGCAGCAGCAAGGGCGGGCGGCATCATGGCTTTCCGGAAGGCCACGCATGGATCCTGCGTGGCCCCGATGGCCAGGAATATCCGTTTGGCCTCGAATGCGCACGCGCCACGCTGGCCGTGCCGGGCATGCTCGACCAGATCCCCGACTACACCGCGCGCGATGCCGTGAAGCTTGCCGATGTGCAGTTCGATACCTTGCCACGCCGCAAGCCGACTGCCGCGGAACTGGAACTGGAACGGCGCAACGCAGCGACCTGCTACGTCGTATTGCGCATGGAGAAGGTGGCCAGCGTGCCACGCGTGCAGCCGACCGTGCGGTTTCCCGCACTGGACGACCTGTACCAGCAGATTGCCGCGGGACGCCCGCTGACGCATGCGCAGGTCCAGCGCGTGCTGGCAATCGAGCGCAGTGCCACCACACCGCCCAAGCTCAAGAGCCTGAACCTGCTCGACGTCTACACCGCGCATGTCAAGCTGGAATGGCTGATCGCAGCGTCCAATCGGGTGGACCGCATACGTTTCCTGCGCAGCCTGCATGACTGGCTGGCCAGACATCTGGTGCTGTCCGCCGCGCAGATCGAGGCTGCCGGGATTGTCATGCATCCGCATGCGTTCCGTTCGGCATGGCCCGACGAAGCCGAATCCGGCGGGCGGTTCTAGGCGGTGGTGGCGCTCGATGCCGGATTGGCGTTACATTGAGGGCATCCCCACTCGGCCCAGGCCCATGCCGCCATGCCTGCCAGCCTTTCCGTCCGGTACTTTGCGCGTAGCTATGCCGAAGCGCGCCAGAAGTTTCTAGATGCCGCACGTTCGTGCGGTGCCACGCTGACTGAATTTCCCCATCCTACCCAAGTTGGCCTTGAAGGCGAGACGCTGGCCATGGATGTTGCATGGATCGGCGCCGCCGACGCTCAGCGCGTGCTGCTGGTGACATCGGGCACACATGGCGCCGAGGGTTTCTGCGGCTCGGGTGCGCAGGTGGCGATGCTGGCCGATACCGCGCTACACGCCGATTGCCGGCGCGCCGGATTTGCGCTGATGCTGGTGCATGCCGTGAATCCCTACGGCTTCTCTTACCTGCGGCGGGTCAACGAGGACAACGTCGACCTGAATCGCAACTTCATGGATTTCGACCAGCCGTTGCCGCTGAATCCAGCGTATGCGGAAGTGGCGCCGCTGCTGCTGCCGTCGCAGTGGCCACCGTCGTGCGAAGAGCACGCGGAACTGATGAAGACCGTGGCCCAGAAGGGCATGGACTGGTATCAGGCGGCGGTCAGCGCCGGGCAATACCAGGACCGCGCCGGCATGTTCTTCGGTGGCCAGAAGGCAACCTGGAGCAATTACACCTTGCGCCGCATCCTGGCGCGCTTTGGCGCTGGGCGCGGCGTGCTGCGCTGGGTCGATGTCCATACCGGACTCGGGCCCTGGGGGTACGGGGAACCGATCTACATGGGGCCGAACCAGGCCAGCCAACTTGGTCTGACACGCGCGATCTGGGGCAGCAGCGTGACGTCGATCTACGATGGCTCGTCGACCTCGGCCAACCTGACCGGACTGGCGTGGCTGGCCGTGCCGCAGACCTTGCCGTCAATCGACTACGCGGGCATTGCGCTCGAATTCGGCACCTTGCCGCTGACCGAGGTGCTCGATGCGCTGCGTGGCGACCACTGGCTGCATATCCATCCCGATGCCGATGAAAACCAGCGTGCGTTGATCCGGCAAGCCATGTGGACGGCGTTCTATGGCGATGCCGACGACTGGCGCGAAGGTGTGGTCGCCCAGGTGACCGACGCGGTGCGCAAGGCGCTGGCGGTCTAGTTCAGGCGTCGGCGCCGCTTTCCTCGATCAGCCATTGACGGAATGCGCGCGCTGCCGCCGGCTCGGCGCGATCGCGCGGCCATACCGCGTAGTACCCGCCGCCCAGCGAGGCGCTGGCCTGGCAGGCGCGCACCAGCAGGCCCGCCGCCAGGCAACGGTCGATCATATGGCGCCATGCCAGCACGATGCCCTGGCCTTCGATGGCCATCTGCACCAGGACCGGATAGGTATTGGCCACGAGCTCGCGCTCGAAGCGCGACTCGCGCAAGCCATTGCGCGCAAACCATGCCGGCCACGACATCCAGATGCGCTGCGCGTCTTCGAGCACCAGCAACGATTCTTTCGGCATCGCGGCCACGCTGAGTTCGCGGCCATCGAGATAGGACGGCGCGCAGACCGGAAAAACCTCTTCGTCATAGAGCCGCTGTGCCGCCATGCCGCTCGGCGCGCCTTCCCTGAGGTAGTAGAGCCCGATATCGAAATCGGTGCCTGACAGCGACGCCAGGCTGTCATTGACGACCAGCCGTACGCGGAAGTCGGGATGCCGCGCGCGAAACGCGGCCAGGCGCGGCGTCAGCCAAAGCACCGCCACGCCCGAGGAGCAGGCCACGGTCAGTTCGACCCGGCCCTTGCGCTTCATCACATCTTCGGTGGCTTCGGCGCAGCTGACCAGCAGGCGCTGGATCTGTTCCGCATACTGCTGGCCACTGACGGTTAGCCGCAACGCTCGCGGCTCGCGGATAAACAGCTTCTTGCCCAGGAATCGTTCAAGCTGCGCGATTTGCCGGCTGATTGCGCTCTGCGTGAGATGGAGCTCGGTGGCGGCCCGGGTAAAGCTGCCATGGCGCATCGCCGCTTCGAAGGCGACCAGGCAGGGCAGGGGGGGAAGCGGGGTGATGCGCATCGGTGTGAATCATTGGCGGGGAGTTGATGCCAATGATAGATGCAAGAGCGGTGCCAAAGGAGATTGGTTGATTGACGCGTTTGCCCTCTCCCCCGGCCCCTCTCCCGCCATGCGGGAGAGGGGAGAAAAACACGGTTACGCGTTGTCGTTATGAATCCGTCCCGCCTGCATCACCATGGTAATGCGCGCATCCGGCCCCGCGAGCACGCCGATATCGGTGAGCGGATCGCCATCGACCACCACCACGTCGGCAATCGCACCGGCCTTGATCACACCCAGTTCGCCTTCACGCTGCAGGATTTCCGCCGCGATCGAGGTGGCCGAGCGCACCGCTTCCACATTGCCGAGCAGTTCGGCACGGATCAGGAATTCCTCGGACTGGTACTGGTGCATCTCGCCCAGCAGATCGGAGCCGAAGCCCATCGGTACGCCAGCCTCGGCATAGATGGCCAGCGAATCGCGACCGGCCTGGCGAACCGTCTCGATCTTGGCAACGGAATCGGCGGGCAGGCCCAGGCGCGCACCATCGCGGGCCAGCGCGTCATACGTGATCAGCGTCGGCACCACATAGGCGCCATGCTCGCGCATCACGCGTGCCGCTGCGGCATCGACGAGATTGCCGTGTTCGATGGTCCGCACGCCGCAGCGAATCGCCCGCGTGATTGCGCGGCCCGTGTAGGCGTGAGCCATCACGTAGGTCTGTGCGGCCTCGGCTTCGGCCACGATCGCCCGGATCTCGTCCTCGCTGTACTGGGTGTTGCCGATCGGGTCGGTCGGCGATGCCACGCCGCCCGACGCCATGATCTTGATCTGCGTGGCACCTTTCTGGATTTCCTCGCGTACGGCCAGGCGTACCGCATCCACGCCATCGGCCACGCGTGCGATTGCACCGGCACGGAACGCGCACGAGCAGGGCTCCAGCGTATCGGAGCGCGGGCGGAAGTCGCCATGGCCGCCGGTCTGCGACAGCGCCTTGCCCGATGGGAAGATGCGCGGTCCGGGAATCAGGCCCGTGGCCACGGCCTGCGACAGGCCCCAGTCCGCACCGCCGGCATCGCGTACGGTGGTGAAGCCGCGTTCAAGCATGCCGCACATGATCGGCATGGCGCGGAACGCCACCAGTACATTGGGCTGCACCGCGTTCAGGCCCAGGTTGGCCAGCGATGCCAGCACATGCACGTGCAGGTCGATCAGGCCCGGCATCACGGTCTTGCCGGTTACATCGACTACGCGTGCCTGCGGGGCATGGATAGGCGTGCCCGACACTTCGACGATACGCTCGCCGTCGATCAGCACATCATGGCGCGGCAACAGCGTACCGCGTACCGGGTCAAGGACGTTGCCGCCCTGAAGCAGAATCTGGGTCATCGTGGCTTACTTCTTTTGCAGATAGGCGGGCTCGCGCACCAGGCGCGTGCCACAGAAACTGATGGCGGCGGCGATCATCACGTAGATGGCGGGCGCCATCGTGCTGCCGGTGCTGGCAATCAGCCAGGTGATGAAGAACGACGCGAAACCACCGAAGATCGTCACGGCCAGGTTGTACGCCACCGACAGGCCCGTCGACAGCACCTTGGCCGGGAACAGTTCCGAGAAGGCAGCCAGGATCGGGCCCGTATAGGCGGCGATCAGCACCCCGAACACGATCTGGAACACCAGCAGCGAGGCCAGCCCCGGCGCGTGGTTGATATACGCGAACATCGGCCACGCCAGCACGAAGATCAGCACGGCGGCGCCCGACAGCAGGCCGCGGCGGCCAAAACGGTCGGCCATCATGCCGACGATCGGGGCAAACACCATGATCGCCATGCCACCGGCCATGCCGGCGACGAAGCCGGTGGACTGCGGCACCTTGAGCACCTTCACGGCATAGGTCGGCATGTAGAACAGCAGCACGTAGGTGCAGACCGTCCACAGGATCACCATCGAGAAGCTGGCCGCGGTCTGGCGCGGATAGTCGCGCAGCACTTCGGTCAGCGGGGAATCGGTCTTGTCGGTGGTGGCCTGGAAGGTCGGCGTCTCTTCGAGGTTATGACGGATATAGAAGCCGACCGGGCCGATGATCATGCCGATCAGGAACGGCAGTCGCCAGCCCCAGCTGTTGAGGGCCTCCGGGCTCAGCGTGGAGGTCACGAAGGTACCGACCGCGGCGCCCAGCAGCACGGCTACGCCGATGCTGGCCTGGATCCAGCTCGAATAGTAGGCCCGCTGTTGCTCGGGTGCATATTCGGTCAGGAAGGCGGTGGCACCGCCCATCTCGCCACCGGCGGAGAAGCCCTGCATCAGGCGCGCAATCACGATCAGCAGCGGCGCGAACACGCCGATCTGGTCATAGGTGGGTGCAATGCCGATCAGCGTGGTACCGGCGGCCATCAGCAGGATGGTCAGCGACAGTGCCGCCTTGCGGCCCACGCGGTCGGCATAGACGCCCAGGATGATGCCGCCCACGGGCCGCATGAAGAAGCCCACGCCGAACGTGGCCACCGCCAGCAGCAGTGAAGACAGTTCGTTGCCGGTGGGAAAGAACAGTTTGGCGATGATCACGGCGAAGAAGCTGTACACCGTGAAGTCGAACCATTCGAGGCCATTGCCGATCACCGTGGCGATGATGGCGCGGCGGCGTTGACTGGCCCCGATCCGGGGTCCCGTGTCCGCATAGGCGGGGGCGCTGGCTTGCATGTCTCTCTCTCCCTTTGGCACCACACACTGGCCAGCCCATTGCTGGCAGGCTCTGGCCGATGTTAGGGGCGTCGTCGTGACACGAGAAACGAAATCTGCGCATGTGGCCATGACGCCAGCGCATGCGTCGCGTGCGCTGGCGTCAGGCCAGGGCCTGCGGCTTATGCGCTGTTCACGCGCGTGAGCGCACCGGTCACGCCGTGGGCGCACAGCGTTTCGAGCTGCAAGGCCACGGCGTCGACAAACACCTGCGACTGCGCCAGGTCGCCAAACACCGGGGCATAGCCGGCAATGATGCGCACGCGCTCCCGTTCGCGCGCGAGGGCATCGAACAGCTTTTCGGTATGACGCGCGGCCTCTGCCATGACCGCGGCCAGCGGTTGCGCGAGTGGATCCTCGATCGCAAACGCATTGCCCGCCTCATCGTAGCCGCGCAGGAAATGCAGCCACGCGGCCACGCCGAGCGCCAGGCGCGGGAATGGCTGGCCGGCCGCGATGCGGTCGCGGATCGGGGCCAGCAGCCGTTGCGGAATCTTCTGCGAACCATCCATCGCGATCTGGCGCGTGCGGTGGCCCAGCGCCGGGTTGGTGAAGCGCGGCAGCAGGCTGGCGCGATAGGCATCCACGTCGAGCCCGGGCAGCGCGGGCAGCGTCGGCTGCGTTTCGCGTGCCATCGTCTCGGAGATGAACGTATGCACGGCGGGCTGGGCAATCACGCGGTCGGTGGTGGGCCAGCCGGCCAGAACGCCCAGATACGCCATCATCGACTGGCTGCCGTTGACAAACCGGTGCTTGAGCACCTCGAATGGCTTGGCTTGCTCGACGAACTGCGCGCCGCCAGCTTCCCAGCGCGGCCGCCCGGCCGCAAAGCGGTCTTCGATGACCCACTGGAAGAACGGCTCGCCGACCACCGGCCACGCGTCGTACAGGCCCAGTGCGGTGGATACACGCGCCACGTCGTCGACCGTGGTCCGCGGCACGATGCGATCAACCATGGTGTTCGGGAAGGTGCAGCGCGTATCCACCCAGTGCTGCAATGCCGGATCGATTTCCGCGCAGAACGCCAGCAGCACGCGGCGCAGGGTATCGCCATTGCTGGCGAGGTTGTCGCACGATACCAGCGTGACCGGCCCCAGTCCGCGTTCCATGCGGCGTTGCAGGCCGCGCGCCAGGTAGCCGATTGCCGTGACTGGATGGGTGGCACCGGACAGATCCTCGACGATTTCGCGTTCGGCGCGGTTCAATTCGCCGGTGGCCGGGTCGTGGCAATAGCCTTTCTCGGTCACGGTCAGGCTGATGATACGGGTGTCCCGATGGGCAATCCGGTCCAGCACGACCTCGGGGTTTTCCTCGGCCACCAGCACGTCGAGCACCGCACCAATGACCTGTAGCGACTCATCTGATGCACTGCGCAGGGACAGCGTATAGAGGCCGTCCTGCGGTTTCAGGGCATCGCGCGTATCCGGTCGTCGCAAGGACACGCCGATAATGCCCCATTGCAGGCCATCCTCGCCGCCAGCCTCGATGGCCGCCTCGGTGATCTCGGCCTGATGGCCGCGATGGAATGCGCCGATACCGAGGTGAACGATGCCGGCGCGCAGACGCTCGCGTGGATAGGTTGGCTGGCGTACGGAGGCGGGTAGCGCGCGAAGGTGTGACGGATTCAGCCGTGGCAGTTGTTCGATATCGCTCATGCTTGTCTCCTGGCCGGGCGTTTCACCAATGCCACAGCGTGCCATCATGTGCGAGCCGGTTCACGGGCAGGTAGGCGCGCTGGTACGGATACCTTGCCGCAAGCTTCTCGTCGATGTCGACGCCGTGGCCCGGCGCGTCACCCGGATACAGCATGCCATCCTGGAACGAGTAGGCATGCGGGAAAACGGCGTCGGTCTCCTCAGTATGGCGCATGTATTCCTGGATGCCGAAATTTGGTACCCAGAGGTCGAAATGGAGCGCCGCGCCCATGCAGGCCGGCGACAGGTCCGTGGCGCCATGGCAGCCGGTGCGCACCTGGTGCATGGCCGCGAAGTCGGCAATCCGGCGCAGATGGGTAATGCCGCCCGCGTGGACCACGGTGGCACGGATATAGTCGATCAGCTGCTCCTCGATCAGCGTCTTGCAGTCCCAGATGCTGTTGAAGATCTCGCCCACGGCCAGCGGCGTGACCGTATGCTGGCGGATCAGCCGGAAGGCGCGCTGGTCTTCGGCCGGGGTGGCGTCTTCCATCCAGAACAGGCGGAACGGTTCCAGCGACTTGCCCAGCCGGCCGGCCTCGATTGGCGTCAGGCGGTGATGCACATCGTGCAGCAGGTGGATGTCGGGACCCACGGCATCGCGCACCTTGTCGAACAGTTTCGGGGTATGGTCCAGGTAGCGCTCGGTGCTCCAGTCGTGTTCGCTCGGCAGGTTGGCATCGGCCGGTTCGTAGAACAGCCGGTCGCGCGATACGCCATAGACCTTGTTCAGGCCCGGTACCCCCGATTGCGCGCGGATCGCCTTGTAGCCCAGCTCCTTGTAGCGCAGCACTTCTTCCACGGTATGGGCGATGTCGCTGCCGTTGGCGTGGCCGTAGACCATCACGCCGGTGCGGCTCTTGCCGCCTAGCAACTGGTAGAGCGGCAGGTTGGCGGCCTTGGCCTTGATGTCCCATAACGCGGTATCGACCGCGGCAATCGCGCTCATCGTGACCGGGCCGCGCCGCCAGTAGGCACCGCGGTACAGGTATTGCCAGATGTCCTCGATCTGGTGCGCGTCGCGCCCGATCAGGCACGGCATCACGTGATCTTCGAGGTAGCTGGCCACGGCCAGTTCGCGGCCATTGAGCGTGGCGTCGCCAATGCCGGTCAGCCCCTCGTCGGTCTCGATCTTGAGCGTGACGAAATTGCGCCCGGGACTGCAGACGATGACGCGCGCGTTGGTGATCTTCATGCAGGGTCTCCAGAAGGCAAGCGTAATGACGGGACATTCGGTACTACATGACGGCACCCAGCGCCCAGGGCACGAACTCGTTCTGGCCGTAGCCGTGGATCTCGCTGCGCGTCTTGCGGCCCGACGCCGTGTCGAGCATCAGCCGGAAGATCGCGGCGCCTTTCTCGGCGACCGTTGCCGCGCCGTCGAGAATGTCGCCGCAGTTGATATCGATATCCTCGGTTTGCCGTTGCCAGAGCGCATTGTTGGTCGACAGCTTCAGCGACGGCGACGGTGCGCAGCCATAAGCCGAACCGCGCCCCGTGGTAAAGCAGATCAGGTTTGCGCCGCCCGCCACCTGCCCGGTGGCCGATACTGGGTCATAGCCCGGCGTATCCATGAACACCAGCCCATGCGCGCGCACCGGTTCGGCAAACTCATAGACTTCGACCAGGTTGGTCGTGCCGCTCTTGGCCACGGCCCCGAGCGACTTTTCGAGGATCGTGGTCAGGCCACCGGCCTTGTTGCCGGCCGACGGGTTGTTGTCCATGCTGCCCGCGTTGCGCGCGGTGTAGTCCTCCCACCAGCGGATCCGTGCAATCAGGCGTTCGGCCACCGCCGGCGATACGGCACGCCGCGTGAGCAGGTGTTCGGCACCATAGATCTCGGGCGTTTCGGACAGGATCGCGGTACCGCCCTGTGCGACGAGCAGGTCCACCGCCGCGCCAAGTGCCGGATTGGCGGTAATGCCCGAATAGCCATCCGAGCCGCCGCATTGCAGGCCGACCACGAGATGGCTGGCCGATACCGGCTCGCGTGTCACCCGATTGGCGTCGTCGAGCAGCGCCCGCACCACGCCCGCGCCGCGCGCCACGGTCTTTGCGGTGCCGCCGGTGTCCTGGATATTGAAGCTGTGGAAGCGCGGGCCATCGGCCAGCGAGGACAGGCCGGGCTCGGCCAGCAGCGCATCGATCTGGTTGGTTTCGCAGCCCAGGCCAACCACCAGTACCGCGGCAAAGTTCGGGTGGCGTGCATAGCCGGCCAGCGTACGGCGCAGCACGCGCAGGTTTTCGCCCTCGCTGTCGGTGGCGCAACCGGCGCCGTGCGTCAGCGCGACCACGCCATCGACGTTGAGATACGGTGCCAGCGCCTCCGGATGGATATCGCGCCGGAATTGATCGGCAATGGCGCGCGCCACCGTGGCCGAGCAGTTCACCGAGGTCAGGATGCCAATATAGTTGCGCGTGGCGATACGGCCATCGGCCCGCACGATGCCATCGAACGTGGCAAGCGCGTTGGCCTTGGGCGTGATACGGGCATCGCTGCCAGCCGCATAGTCGCGCGCAAAGTCGCCCATGGCCAGGTTGTGCGTATGCACATGCTGGCCCGGTGCGATGTCCTGCCTGGCAAAGCCGATGATCTGGTTGTAGCGGCGCACCGGCGCGCCGCTGGCAATCGCATGCACCGCCACCTTGTGGCCGGGCGGCACCATGCTGGCCACGGTCACGCCTTCCTGATGCAGCACGGTGCCGGGCAGCAACTGGCGGCACGCGATCACGATATCGTCGTCGGGATGAATGCGGATAACGGCGGGTGCGGCTGGCATGCGCGCCTCCGGGTGTCAGTTGGACCAGCCACCGTCAATGACCTGCGCGGTGCCGGTGGTGAACGCCGATTCGTCGGACGCCAGATAGACGGCCAGCGCGGCAATCTCGGAGGCGGTGCCGATGCGGCCCATCGGCTGGCGCGCGACAAAATCGGCCTCCACCTGCGCCAGCGACTTGCCGCTGGCACTGGCCTGGTTGCCGATGCGCTGCCGCAGCGAGGGCGACTCCACGGTGCCGGGGCAGATCGCGTTGCAACGAATCCCGCGCGTGATGAAGTCCGCCGCCACGGCCTTGGTCATGCCGATCACGGCCGCCTTGCTCGCACCATAGACAAAGCGGTTCGGCGCGCCCTTGATGCTGCCGGCCACCGATGCCATGTTGATGATCGAGCCACGTCCCGCATCGAGCATGGCGGGCAGGAAGGCGCGCATCATGCGGTACATCGCGCGCACGTTGAGGTTCATCGAGAAGTCGAACGCTGCATCGTCGCATTCAAGGATCGTGCCGTGATGCACGAAGCCGGCACCATTGAACAGGATGTCGATGCGGCCGATCTCGCGCGCGGCCGTCTCGACGGCGGCGCCATCGGTCACGTCGAGCCGCCGGGTCGTGCAATGGGGCAGCGTCGCGAGTTCCGCGAGCGTCTCTGCGTTGATATCGCAGGCGATCACCCGTGCGCCTTCACGCAGGAAGGCTTCGGTGGTAGCGCGGCCGATACCCTGGCCGGCTGCCGTGACCAGTGCGATCTTGCCGGCAAGTCGTTGCGACATGAATGGCTCCTTGGTTGGCGTGGTCATCTCGATCGTCGCGATAGTCGCGATAGTCGTGACGGTGGTCATTTCGATCCCACCAGTTGTGGCAGCCACAGCGTGATCTGTGGCACGTAGGTAATGGCAATCAGCGTCAGGAACAGCGGTATCAGCCACGGCAGGATGGCCACCGTGGTGCGTTCCACCGACAGTTTGGCCACGCGCGCCAGCACGAACAGCACCATGCCCAGCGGCGGGTGCAGTAGTCCGATCATCAGGTTCAGCGTCATGACCAGCCCGAAGTGGATCGGGTCGATGCCGAGCTTGAGCACGATCGGCAGCAGGATCGGTACCAGGATCGTGATGGCGGCGGTGGTGTCGATAAAGCAGCCGACAATCAGGATCAGCACATTGGCCAGCAGCAGGAACACCCACTTGTTGTGCGTGAAGCCCAGGATTGCATCGCTCAGCGCCTGCGCGGCCTGGCTGGTGGTCAGCAACCACGCGAAGATCGATGCGGCCGTGACGATGAAAAGCACCGATGCAGTGGTCTCGACGGTATCGAGCGTGGCGCGCGCCAGTGCGCGCATCGTCATCGACCGGTAGCGCACCAGGCCCAGGAACAACGCCCAGATCACGGCCGCCACCGCGGCTTCGGTCGGGGTGAACCAGCCCAGCGTCATGCCGCCGATCAGGATCACCGGCGCCATCAGCGCCATCACGGCCGAGAAATCGAAGTACCAGTCCAGCGCCAGCAATACCACCAGCGCGATCATCGCGGCCATATTGGTGGATACACCGGCTTCTACAGCCAGCCAGATACCAAGCGGGAAGGCCAGTACGACCATGATTTCCACGGTGGCCGCGCCCAGCAGCTTCCACGAGAACGCGGTATCGCCACCCCAGCCCCGCCGGTGCGCGATCCACGCCACGGTGGCCATCATGAACAGCGTCAGCACCAGCCCGGGCACGATGCCGGCCAGGAACAGCGAGCCGATCGACACATTGGCCATCATGCCGTAGATCACGAATGGCAGCGACGGCGGAATGATCGGGCCCAGCGTAGCTGACGCGGCCGTGACACCGACCGCGAACTCGGTCTCATAGCCGTGGTCCTTCATCGCCTTGATCTCGATGGTGCCCAGTCCGGCCGCATCGGCGATGGCCGTACCGCTCATGCCGGAGAAGATCACCGAGCCGATGATGTTGACGTGGCCCAGGCCGCCACGCATCCAGCCGACCAGTGCCACCGCGAAGTTGTAGATGCGTCCGGTAATGCCCGCCACGTTCATCAGGTTGCCGGCCAGGATGAAGAACGGCACGGCCAGCAACGGAAAGCTTTCCACGCCGGCAATCATGCGCTGCGCCAGGATCACGTCGGGCACGGAGCCGCTGGCCCAGATATAGAACAGCGACGCCAGCGCCATCGACACGGCTACCGGCATGCCCACCAGCATCAACAGTAGAAACGATGCAATCAGGATCCACATGCGCGCTGCTCCTCAGTCGTCGAACGATTCGAACGCTTCGGGGCGTTCCAGGATCGAGTAACCATTGCGCCAGTTCTGCCACGTTACCTGTAGCGAGCGTGCGGTCATCAATGCGAAGCCGGCCAGCGTGATCCAGTACACGTGGCTCTTGTTCCATTCGATGGTGGTCATCGGCTCGTCGCCGACGATGCCGATATAACGCCAGACCAGCCACGCCGCGTAGGCCAGGAACGCGGTGCGCAGGATATCGACCAGCGTCGACAGCACCCGCGCCGGGCCATGCGGCAGGTAGCGGTAGAGCAGGTCCACCTGGATATGGCGGCTTTTGCGCACGCACATCGAGGCGCCGATAAACACCACGCCGATCAGGCAATAGGTAGCCAGTTCCTCGGTCCACGCGAGCGAGTCATTCATGACATAGCGCGTGAAGAACTGCAGGAAAACCAGGAACGTCATGACCCAGAACAGGCCCAGCGTGAACCAGTCTTCGGCGGCGTAGCCCGACAGGTCAACCGGCTGCGCGTCGGCTTCCTCGAAGGTGTGGACGATTTCTTCGACGGAGGTCATGTGCGGGGCGCCTTCGGTGTCGCGGGCATCGCCATGCATGGTTTGGGAACGCATTTCCATCGGAATCTCCGTTGGTTTGCTCCCCTCTCCCGCCTGCGGGAGAGGGGAGCGGAACGTCAGTGGTCATATCACTGCACGGCCTGGATCTTTTCCCAGTCGGCCTTGCGATAGCCCTGCGATTCGACGCTCACGTTCTTGAGCACGGCGTCGCGATACTCGGGGATGCTGACCTCCGTCACCGTGATGCCTTTCTGCTTGAACACGGCCACGAGTTCCTTTTCGCGCGCCTCGACATCGGCAGTGGCCTTGGCGGCGGCCTCCTGCGTGACCTCGGTGAACATCTTCCGCTCCGGTTCGGACAGCTTCTTCCAGAGCGTGCCGGAGACGATCGTGTTCAGGTGGTCGACGATATGGCCGGTCAGCACGATGTACTTCTGTACCTCGTAGAACTTCTTTGCCTCGATCGTCGTCAGCGGATTTTCCTGCGCCTCGACCGTGCCGTTCTGCAATGCCAGGTAGACCTCGGCAAATGCAATCGGCGACGTATTGACGCCGCATGCTCGCGGCATGGCCAGGTAGGCGGGCACGTCAGGCACGCGCATCTTGAGACCCTTCATCTCGGTGCAGTGCGAGAAGGCCTTGTTCGACGTGGACTGGCGCGTACCGTAGTACGTGGTGGCCACGATATGGTTGCCGGTCTTCTGCTCGTATCCGGCGGTCAGTTCCTTGTAGATATCGCTCTTGGTATAGGCCAGCAGATGTGCGGGGCTGCGGAACGTGTACGGGTAGTAGGTCACGCCGATGCGCGGGAACGACTTGGCCGCGAAGCTCGAGCCCGAGATGATCATGTCCACCGTGCCCATTGCCAGGCCCTGGTTGATATCGTTCTCCTTGCCCAGTTGCGAGGCGGGGAATACGTCGATCTGGTACTTGCCGTTACTGCGCTTCTTGATCTCGTCCGCGGCCCATACCGACCATTTGTGGAATGGTTCGGACGTTTCATAGACATGTGCCCACTTGAGTTTGATTGGCGCCTGCTGGGCCAGGGTGGGCGTGGACAGCGTGGCGGCGGCCAACAGCAGGGCCGCACCGAGCACGCGCGAGAACTGCCGACGATGTTGCATCATGGGTGTCTCCTTTCTTCGGTGGAAATGCCGCCGGCCTTTTTCGGGGTGACCGGTCGGCGCGAGGCAAACCTCAGCCAGTCAACTGCACCTTGGTACTGCGGGATTTGTCAGCCGCCAGGTGGAATGCCTCCACGGCTTGCGCCAGCGGCAACTGTGCGGACAGCAATGGCCGCACATCGAGCCGGCGGCTGGTCAGGTACTGCACCGACCAGTCGAACTCGCGGCCGAAGCGGAACGCACCAACGTAGTCGAGTTCACGCGCCATGATGCTGTTGGCCGGGAAATGCAGGCCTTCAGCGGGCAGCGTGCCCACCTGCACGATGCGGCCACCACGGCGTGTGGCCCCGAGGCAGGTGCCCAGCGCGGCAGCGCTGCCGGCAGCTTCGAGGCTGACATCGGCAATATCCTGCAATTCGCTGGCCGCTACCTGTGTGGTCAGGATGGTCTCGTCGGCACCGACCGAACGTGCGACTTCAAGCGGCCGTTCGGCGATGTCGCAGACAATGATCCGCGCGGCGCCGGCCAGCCGCGCGGCCATCACGGTCAGGCTGCCGATCGTGCCGCCGCCGGTGACCAGCACGGTCTTGCCAAGCAGTTCGCCCGCGCGATTCACGCCGTGCAAGGCCACGGAAAGCGGTTCGGCAAACGCGAGTTCGCCCAGCGAGATATCAGCATCGACCGGGGTCAGTTGCTGCTCATGCATCAGGAAATGCTGGCGGAACATGCCTTGCACATGAGGGAAGACGCTGGCGCTACCCAGGAAACGCATGTTGCGGCACAGATTGTCGCGCCCGGCCCGGCAATAGTCGCACTGGCCGCAGGCATGCGACGGGTTGATGGCTACCTTCATGCCCGGCGCTACTCGCGTGACAGCACTGCCTACCGTTTCAACAATGCCCGAGGCTTCATGCCCGGGCGTCAGCGGTTCCCGGATCACGAACGCGCCGACCTTGCCATGGAAGTAGTAATGCAGGTCCGATCCGCAGATACCGGCGGCGCCGAGGCGCACCAGCACGTGGTGCGGGCCGGGGGCGATCGGCTCGATCTCGGTGAACCGCAGGTCTTCGCTCGCGTGGATATGGCAGGTCAGGGACATCACGATTCCTCGCTCAGAATTTTCACGTCTTTCGTATTGCCGGGCCATGCCGCATAGAAGCGGTTGTGGGACAGTTCGAGGTGGTCGCACATGGCGGTACGCGCGGCATCGGGCGAGCCCGAGGCAATGGCATCCACGACGGCCCGATGTTCGGCAATTGCCGCGGCCCAGCTCTCGGCGTTCTCGAAGTGGTTGCCGAACTGGGCGAACAGCGGGTTGTGGCGTTCGTCGAACAGCTCTGCAACCAGACGTTGCAGCACCGCGTTCTCGGATACCTCGGCAATGCGCAGGTGAAACGCGCGATCGCCGCGCACCGGAATATTGCCGCCACCGGCTTCCGTTTCCATCAACACGATCGACTCGGCAAGCGCGGCAAGCAGGGCAGGGCTGCAGTGGCGGGCGGCATTGGCGGCCATTTCGCCTTCAATGGTCTGGCGCGCGCGGATGACATCGAGCGGCGGTGCCGCCATGATGCTGCCGGCCAGCGTGGCCATGCGCGTGGCATCGGCTGCGCAGGCGTAGATGCCGGACCCCATGCGCACCTCCACGAGGCCCTCGACTTCAAGTGCGATCAGCGCTTCGCGCACCGATGGGCGCGATACGCCCAGTTGCGCGGCGAGATCGCGCTCGGGTGGCAAGCGTGCGCCAACGGGAAATTCGCCGCTTTCGATCAGCCGGCGTAGCTGGTCGGCAATCTGGCGATATAGGCGACGCGGTTCGATCTGCTGAAGCGGCATGGGCAATCCAAGGCAGGCAGCGGACAAATGGTCAAGCGGTCAGACCAATTTCTAGGCGACATTTCCGGACGCCGCAAGAAAAAGTTGTGGCGCGCCGCAGCACGGCTCAACCGGAAGTTGCTACACGGCATGCATGCCAAAACTACCGGGTGAGATAGCTCGAAATGCTTATTGCGACGCGCGTGCCGAGGCCCGAACTTGCCCGGCAACTTGCTGAATTCATTGGGGAAAATCGCCCATGCAAGGATGCTCTGCGCATATCGGCGCCTGCAGGCCCTGCATTTGCTACTAAGCTTGGTTGGGACTGTCCGGTTCGCGGGCAGTCTGACGTATTCCATCTGTGAGGAGATCACGATGAAAACGAAGACGTTAATACCCGCCGTCCTGGTCGCCGCCGGTATCTTTGCCGTTCCGTTTGCTCAGGCCCAGCAGCAACCGATGCCGGGTCAGATGCAACCCTCGGGTCCTACCCCCATGCCTGCCCCGGGTCAAGCCGGAGCCATGCCGCCGTCCGCAACACCAATGCCCCCGGCCCGTGGCGGTCCGCCGCCGCGCGGCATGCAGCAACAACGCCCCGACGCCATGGCGCCTGGAGGCCCGTCGGGCGCGTCGCCGATGGGCGCCCAATCGCCGTACTCGCCGAAGACATGGCAAAAGGGTGACAAGCTGCCCACGGAATTCCGTGACCGGCAATACGTGATCGACAAGTACAAGGACTACAACCTGCCCGCCCCGAAGAAGGGGCATCACTGGGTCGGCGTAGGGGCCGATTACTACCAGGTATCGTCCAACGGGACGATCTACTCGGTGGGGCCCGGAGGCATGTAGCAACTCAGCAATGCCGTCATGAAAAAAGCGCGCCGGTCTGGTCCACGGCGCGCTTTCTCTATGCCTAGGCGGAAGGCCTTCGGGCGATACTAGCCTCAGTCGGGCAGGGCGTCATAAGTAACCAGGAACACCTGGTCATCACCGGCGCTGACCGACAGCCACACGATGTCGAGGTCGGGGAATGCGGCTTCGACGTTGTCGTGTTCGTTGCCGATTTCCACCACCAGCACGCCGCCCGGGTTGAGGCGTTTCTTCGCGCCCGCGATGATCCGTCGCACGATGTCCATGCCGTCGTCGCCACCGGCCAGTGCGATGCGCGGTTCGGCCAGGTACTCGGCCGGCAGTTCGCGCATCGACTGCTCGTTGACGTAGGGCGGATTGGTCAGGATCACGTCGTAGCGCGCGTCCGAGGGCAGGGGCGCATAGAGATCGCCTTCATGCAGCGCGATGCGATTCTCCATCTTGTAGTCGGCCACATTGCGGCGCGCCACGGCCAGCGCATCGGGCGAGATGTCCACGGCGTCGATCTTCGCGTTCGGCCAGACGTGCGCAGCAATGATCGGCAGGCAGCCAGAGCCGGTGCACAGTTCCAGTACCGGGCCAATCTGCGCGATGTCTCCGAGCCACGGCTCCAGGCCTTCCTGCAACAGTTCGCCGATAAAGCTGCGCGGTACGATGACGCGCGAATCCACGTAGAAGCGCAGGCCATGCATGAACGCTTCATGCGTGATGTAGGCCGCCGGCACGCGTTCGGTCACGCGGCGATCGATGACCTTGAGCACGGCGTCGACTTCCTCGGGCAGCAGGCGGGCGTCGAGGAATGGGTCCAGCGTGTCGAGCGGCAGGCTCAGCGTATGCAGCACCAGATAGGCTGCCTCGTCATACGCGTTGGCGCTGCCATGTCCGAACGACAGCCGGGCCGCGGTAAAACGCGAAACAGCCAGGCGCAGCAGGTCGCGGACGGTCTTCAGGGGGGAGGGAGTAGGCATGGCTCGCGGGTGCTCCGGCAAATCAGGCGATCAGGCGTTCGAGCACGCCACGGTAAACATTCTTCAGCGGCTCGATAAAGCGCACTTCCACGTTCTCGTCGATCTTGTGGATGCTGGCATTCGGAGGGCCGAATTCGATGACCTGCGGGCAGATTTTCGCGATGAAACGGCCGTCGGACGTACCGCCCGTGGTCGACAGTTCGGTGGTCACGCCGGTCTCTGCAGCAATCGCGGCTGACAGTGCGTCGGACAGGTCGCCGCGCGGCGTCAGGAACGGCTCGCCGCCGAGCGTCCAGTCCAGCGTGTATTCCAGGCCGTGCTGGTCCAGGATGGCATGCACGCGCGCCTTCAGGCCGTCGGGCGTGCTGGCCGTCGAGAAGCGGAAATTGAAGTCGATGGTCACATGGCCCGGAATCACGTTGGTGGCACCGGTGCCCGCGTGGATATTCGACATTTGCCATGTCGTGGGCGGGAAGTACTCGTTGCCCTGGTCCCACGTCTCGTTGACCAGCGCAGTCAATGCAGGCGCCGCCTGGTGGATCGGGTTGCGCGCCAGGTGCGGATAGGCGATATGGCCCTGCACGCCCTTGATCGTAAGCTTGCCCGACAGCGAGCCACGACGGCCGTTCTTGACCATGTCGCCAAGCGTGTCCACCGAAGTCGGTTCGCCGATCACGCAGTAGTCGAGACGTTCGCCGCGAGCCTTCAGCGCTTCCACGACCTTGACGGTGCCGTCATGTGCGGGGCCTTCCTCGTCGCTGGTAATCAGGAATGCGATCGAATTGGCGTGAGCGGGATGCTGGGCGATGAATTCCTCGCAGGCCACCACGAAGCCGGCGATCGACGTCTTCATGTCGGCCGCGCCACGGCCATAGAGCTTGCCGTCGCGGTGCGTGGGTTCGAACGGGTCCGACGACCATTGCTCGACCGGGCCGGTGGGTACCACATCGGTATGGCCGGCAAAGGCCAGCAGCTTGCCCGCGGTGCCCTGCGTGCCGCGCTTGACCGCCCACAGGTTGGTCACGCGGAAGCTGTCGGGCCCGCTGACGATGTTCTCGCAGGTAAAGCCAAGCGCCTTGAGGCGCGTTTCCAGCACGGCCTGGCAGCCTTCGTCGGCAGGGGTGACCGAGCGGCGGCGCATCAGGTCTTCGGTCAGGGCAAGGGTCGGATTCATGGGGCAGGGTATTGCAGGATTCTTTTAGAACAGCGAGGCGTAGGCATCAGCGGAAAACCCCACGCTGACCTTGCCGTTGCGGTCCAGCACGGGGCGCTTGATCAGCGACGGGCTGGTTTGCATCAACGCAATGGCTCCCGCTTCGCTCTCGGATTTCGCCTTGTCCGCGTCGGACAGCGCGCGGTAGGTAGTGCCCTTCTTGTTGAGTAGCGTGGCAAGCGGCACATGCTTGAGCCACGCAAGCAGCAGCGTCTCGTCGACGCCTTGTTTCTTGAAATCGTGGAACGTGTAGGCGACGCCGTTCGATTCCAGCCAGGTACGGGCCTTCTTGACGGTGTCGCAATTGGGAATGCCGTAGAGCAGGACGGTCATGGTGGCGCGGAACGAAGAAAAGACGACGGTTAACGGAACAGCAGGTTGAGCGCGATCACCAGTCCGCCCAGGCCCAGCGCCACGCCGGCCATGGCCACGCCGGTCATCAGGCGCAGGCGGCGGTCCAGGCGCGCAGCCTCGCGGCGCAAGGCCTCGATCGTGATCGCATGTTGCTCGGCCAGCAGCTTGACCGCTTCGGCCTGCTGCATGGCAGTGGCCTCCAGCTCCGCGATGCGTGCGGCCGGATCGCGCGCTTCCGCGGCGTCAGACGGTGCGCCGTCGTCCTTGCGCTTGCCTTTCTTGAGCTTCTCGATGGTCTTGTTGGCCTGATCGAGAATGGTGGGCAGCAGGGAGAGCACGGTGCTGACGGTGGCGGGGTCGAGGGCCATGAGTCGCTTGCGGAGGGATGGCATTGGGCGTTGCTTCACGCCGCCGGGGCTGGCCCGGCGGCACGTGCGGCGTGACTACCGTGGATCAGTCGCGCAGCAGGTCGTTGAGGCTGGTCTTGGCGCGGGTTTGCGCGTCCACCTTCTTCACGATCACGGCGCAGTACAGGCTGTACTTGCCATCCTTGGACGGCAGGTTGCCGGCCACCACCACCGAACCGGCCGGCACGCGACCGTAGTGGATCTCGCCCGTTTCACGATCGTAGATCTTGGTCGACTGGCCCAGGTACACGCCCATCGAGATCACCGAGTTCTCTTCGACGATCACGCCTTCCACCACTTCCGAGCGCGCGCCGATAAAGCAGTTGTCTTCGATAATGACCGGGTTGGCCTGCAGCGGCTCCAGCACGCCGCCGATGCCCACGCCACCGGACAGGTGCACGTTCTTGCCGATCTGTGCGCACGAACCGACGGTGGCCCAGGTGTCGACCATCGTGCCTTCATCCACATAGGCGCCGATGTTCACGTACGACGGCATCAGCACGGCGTTCTTCGCGATAAAGGAACCGCGACGGGCAACGGCGGGCGGCACCACGCGGAAACCGGCCTTGGCGAAGTCGTCACCGCTCCAGTTGGCGAACTTGGTCGGCACCTTGTCGTAGAACTGGGCGAAACCGCCGGCGCTCATCGGCGCATTGTCTTCGAGGCGGAACGACAGCAGCACGGCCTTCTTGACCCACTGGTTGACGATCCATTCCTTGCCTTGCTTCTCGGCCACGCGCAGCGAACCGGCGTCGAGTTGCGAGATCACGTTGGCCACGGCTTCGCGGATATCGTTCGGCGCGGACTTCGGCGACAGGCTGGTGCGGTCTTCCCATGCCTGGTCGATCAGGGCTTGCAGTGCTTGCGTCATGATGGTGTTCTCAGTGGTGATGTTTGTGAATGCGGTGCCGGAAGCGTGCGCCCGGGCACCGGGACGTTCGATCGGTGAAACAGGGTGATGCGATGCGCCGGTTCAGCCCAGCGACTTGCAGAATTCAACAATCCGGCGCGCGCCCTCCAGGCATTCGTCGGGGGTGGCCACCAACGCCATGCGCACGCGGTTCTTGCCCGGATTCATGCCATGGGCGTCGCGCGCCAGGTAGCTACCCGGCAGTACGGCCACGTTCTGCTCGGCCAGCAGGCGCACGGCGAACTCGGTATCGGTCAGGCCGGTGCGTGAAACATCGGCCCACAGGTAGAACGCCGCATCGGGCAGCGCCACATCGAGTACTTCGGCCAGCATCGGCGTGACCGCGGCGAACTTGGTTACGTACGCCGAGCGGTTCTCGCGCACATGGGCTTCATCGCTCCACGCGGCAACGCTGGCGGCCTGCACGGCCGGGTTCAGCGCGGCGCCGTGGTAGGTCCGGTATAGCAGGAATTTCTTGAGGATCGCGGCGTCGCCGGCCACGAAACCTGAACGCAGGCCCGGCACATTGGAGCGCTTGGACAGGCTCGAGAACATCACCAGGCGCTCGAAGCCCCGGCCCAACTGATGGGCGGCTTCCAGCGCGCCCAGCGGCGGGGTGGCCTCGTCGAAATAGATCTCGGAATAGCACTCGTCGGAGGCGATCACGAAACCGTAGCGGTCCGACAGTTCGAACAACTGCTTCCAGTCTTCCAGCGACAGCACGGCACCGGTGGGATTGCCCGGCGAGCAGACATAGAGCAGTTGCACGCGGGGCCAGACATCGGCATCGATCTGGTCGAAGGCCGGTGCGAAATTGCGAGCCGGATCGCTGTTGGCGAAGACCGGACGCGCGCCGGCCAGCAGCGCCGCGCCTTCATAGATCTGGTAGAACGGATTCGGGCACAACACCAGCGGATCGGGCTTGCTGGGGTCCACCACGGTTTGCGCAAAGGCAAACAGCGCCTCGCGCGACCCGCTGACCGGCAGCACCTCGGTGGCGGCATCGACGCGCGGCAGATGGTAGCGGCGCTCGAGCCAGCCGGCGATGCACTGGCGCAGCGCGTCGGTGCCGGCCGTGGCCGGATAGACGGCCAGTCCGGACAGCGATGCGGTCATCGCATCCTTGATGAACTGGGGTGTCGGGTGCTTGGGTTCGCCAATGCCGAAGCTGATCGCCGGCTTGTCGGCGGGTTTCACGTCGGCCACCAGCACGCGCAGTTTCTCGAAAGGGTAGGTCTGGAGCAGGTCGAGGCGCGGATTCACGGTGGCAGGCGGCGGGGCGGTTGAAACGCAGCATTATAAAGGAATGCCGCGTACCACCGGGTGCCTGGCAGCCGGGTTGCCGGCGGCGGCCCATGCAGCAGGTCAATACAGCATCACGCGCGACACCATGGCCACGATCGGGCGGCGCACGAAGCTCTCGAACCGGGCATGCAGGTGCAGTGGCCGCAGCAGCATCCTGACCGTCATTTCGATCGGCAAATGCCGCCGCACCACGGCGCTGCAGCGCGAATTCAGGGCGCGCACCTCGTGTTCCGGCACGTCCTCGCGGTCCTGTTCGATGCGCAGCACATTGCGCAGCGCAATTTCGGCGTCCTCGTTCTTGATTTCCAGCAGACGACGCGCCAGTGCGCCCAGCACCCGGGTGCGGCCCAACTGTTCGCGGTCGCACAGCGTATTGAAATAGCGGTAGAAGTGCTTGTAGTGGCGAACCTCGTCGTTGGCAATGCGGCGGGTCAGGTCGCGCAACACCGGCTCGTCGCTGGCCTGCTCCAGTGCGCGATAGTAGGTGGCGGTACCGGTTTCCACCACGCAGCGGGCGGCCATTTCCAGCGCCTGCGAACGTTCGAAATTGTCGATCGAGCAGGTTTTGCCGTAATCCTCGAAGAAACGCCGGTAGCCCCGCTCCCAGTCGAACCCGGGCCAGACATGCGCCACATAGCGGCGCAGCGCCAGGCCGTGCTGCAGTTCCTCGGTTTCCCAGTGGTGGGACAACCAGGCGGCGGCTTCGGGAATGTCCGCGTAGTAGGCGGCAAGGTTGCCCGCGTAGGTATCGGAGCCGCTTTCAATGAACGATGCGGCGGCGAGCAAGTAGAACAGGGTGCGATTATCGCGCACACGGTCAACGTCGATGGCCTCGTAGTCGATCTCGGATACCGACCACGGCAGGTCAGCCGGCCGTTCGGCCGGTTGCGTTGGGGTCATGCTGGTTCCTCCAGGCTGCTGCAATGGCTTCAGACTGGCCGCTTTGCCCGGGTACACGCCCGATCATGGCGGAGCGGCGGCGAGAGCGCTTGCCGGAGAGGCCTCCGGGATCACGCAGGCATTGTCAGAGACTAGCACTTACCCTAAGAAGTTTCTTGCGGATTCGCCGGGCCGATGGTTTCCAGAAACGCGAATCCTGGCTAGAAAGTGCTTGCAGCAATGCATGCAACTTACGGAAGTACAAGGCTTTTCGGGAGCCGTCACGGACCGCTTCGTGGTGCGTGCAACGGTCGATAAAGCGGCCGGAGAGCGGATTGGCGATGGTATGATTAGCCCCAATCTACCGGGCACCGGGGGTAGTTTGCGGCGCGGGCGTCACGCTTGGCCGTGTGCTCCGGCATTGGCCCGACATTTCCAATTGCGTATCGCCCAAACCACACGACAACGTGCGACTGTCATCGATCAAACTGGCGGGCTTCAAGTCCTTCGTCGATCCCACCAATTTTCAAGTGCCTGGCCAGCTGGTCGGCATCGTAGGTCCCAACGGCTGCGGTAAATCCAACATCATCGATGCGGTGCGTTGGGTGCTTGGCGAGTCACGTGCGTCGGAACTGCGCGGTGAATCCATGCAGGACGTGATCTTCAACGGCTCGACCGCGCGCAAGCAGGCTGGACGGGCCAGCGTGGAACTGGTGTTCGACAATGCCGAAGGCCGCGCCGCCGGCCAATGGAGCCAATACGCCGAAGTGGCCGTCAAGCGCGTGCTGACGCGCGATGGCACCTCGTCGTACTACATCAACAACCAGGCGGTACGCCGCAAGGACATCCAGGACATCTTCCTGGGCACCGGCCTGGGGCCGCGTGCATACGCGATCATCGGGCAGGGCATGATCTCGCGGATCATCGAGGCCAAGCCCGATGACATGCGCATCTTCCTGGAAGAAGCCGCCGGTGTGTCGAAGTACAAGGAGCGCCGCCGCGAAACCGAGAATCGCCTGGGCGACACGCGCGAAAACCTGACGCGCGTGGAAGACATCCTGCGCGAACTGGGCACCAATCTCGAAAAGCTCGAAGGCCAGGCCGAGGTGGCGCAGCGCTTCAAGGCACTGCAGGCCGATGGCGAGGAAAAGCAGCACCTGTTGTGGCTGCTGCGCAAGCGTGAAGCCCAGACCGAGCAGGAACGCCACGCGCGGGCCATCGACCAGGCACAGATCGACCTCGAAGCCCAGACCGCGCAGTTGCGCCATGTGGAAGCCGAGCTCGAAACGATGCGCGCGGCACACTATGCCGCATCCGACGGCATGCACGTCGCGCAGGGTGCGTTGTACGAAGCCAATGCCGAGGTCAGCAAGCTCGAAGCCGAGATCCGCTACGTGGTGGAATCGCGCAATCGCCTGCAGGCCCAGGTTGCCGCACTGACCACGCAACGCGAGCAATGGCAGGGCAAGGCCGACCAGGCTAACGAGGAACTGGCCGAGGCCGAGGAAAACCTGGCGCTCGCCGAAGCGCGCACGATCGAGTCGCAGGACACCGTGGCGCAAAAGAGCGATGAGCTGCCGACGCTCGAAGCGCAATGGCGCGATGCCCAGCAAATGCTGAACGACCAGCGTGGCGGCATCATGCAGGCCGAGCAGGCACTGAAGCTAGAGGCCGCGCACCAGCGCAATGCCAACCAGATGCTGCAGCAGCTGGAGCAGCGCAAGGAACGCCTGCAGGGCGAGGAAAAGGGGCTCGATCGCCCTGACGAGGTGCGGCTCGAAGAGCTGCGCATGGATCTGGCCGAGCAGGAAGCCACGCTCGAGGAAGCCCAGGCCGTGCTGATGGACAGCGAAGAGGCCGTGCCACGCCTGGATGCCGAGCGCCGTACTGCGCAGGAGCGCGTGCAGGGCGAAGCGTCCGCAATCGCCTCGCTGGAAGCGCGCCTGACCGCGCTGCGCCAGTTGCAGGAAAGTGTCCAGACCGATGGCAAGGTGCAGCCGTGGCTGGAACGCCATGGGCTGGCCGAACTGCCGCGTCTCTGGAAAAAGGTCCACATCGAGCCGGGCTGGGAAAACGCGCTGGAATCGGTGCTGCGCGAAAAGCTTGCGGCACTCGAGGTGTCGAACCTCGACTGGGTCAAGGCCTTCCTGTCCGACGCCCCGCCGGCCAAGCTCGCGTTCTACACGCCGCCGCCCGCCGCGCGTCCGGTAGAAGCCCCGGCGGGACTGCGTCCGCTGATGTCGCTGGTACAGATCACCGAGCCCGGCATCCGTGCGGTGATGCAGGACTGGCTGGCCGATATCTATACGGCCACCGATATGTCGCAGGCGCTGGCCGCCCGCACTACGCTGCCTGAAGGCGGCCAGTTCGTGGTGGCCGAAGGCCATCTGGTGGGCCGCAATGCCATCCAGATCTACGCGGCCGATTCCGAACAGGCCGGCATGCTGGCGCGCGAGCAGGAAATCGAGAACCTGCAGAAACAGTCGCGTGCGCAGATGCTGCTGTCCGACGAGGCGAAGTCGCAGTCGGTACGCGCCGAAACAGCGTACACGCACGCCAGCACCCAGCTGATCGAAGCCCGCGCCCGCGCCGAACAGGCCACGCGCCGCGTGCACACGCTGCAGATGGATGTGCTCAAGCTGTCGCAGGCCATGGAACGATTCTCGGCCCGTAGCAACCAGATCCGTGAGGAACTGTCCGAGATCGATGCGCAGATCGACGAGCAACGCGCCATTCGTGCCGAATCCGAAGCCAGCTTCGAACTTCACGATACCCAGCTGGCCGAGCTGCAGGCATCGCACGAAGATCAGCAGATGGCTTTCGATGCCATGGATGCCAAACTGACTGGCGCGCGCCAGCAGCTGCGCGATCTTGAACGTGCCTCGCAGGAAGCGGTGTTTGCCGAGCGCAACCTCGCCGGACGTATCGACGAGCTGCGCCGCAATATCCAGATGGCAGCCGACCAGAGCGAACGCATTGCCGAATCGCTGGAAAATGCGCGCGCCGAGCTTGAAACCATCAACGAGCAGACCGCCAATACCGGCCTGCATGAAGCGCTGGAAGTGCGCGCCGAGAAAGAGCAGAAGCTGTCCGCGGCGCGTATCGAACTCGATGCGCTGTCGGCCCAACTACGCCAGTTCGACGAACAGCGCCTGGCCGCCGAGCGCAGCCTGCAGCCGCTGCGCGACCGTATCACCGAGTGCCAGCTCAAGGAGCAGGCCGCACGCCTGAACCAGGAACAGTTCACCGAGCAACTGACGACGGCCGAAGTGGATGAAGCCGCGTTGGCCGAGAAGCTGACCGCCGACCTGAAGCCATCGTACCTGCAAGGCGAAGTCACGCGCCTGAACAATGCGATCAACGCGCTGGGTCCGGTCAACATGGCCGCACTGGACGAACTGGCCGCGGCACGCGAGCGCAAGACGTTCCTTGATGCGCAGTCGGCCGACCTGACCGATGCCATCAATACGCTTGAAGATGCGATCGCCAAGATCGACCAGGAAACGCGTGCGCTGCTGCAAGGCACGTTCGACCAGGTCAACTATCATTTCGGCGAGCTGTTCCCGTCGTTGTTTGGCGGCGGGCAGGCACGGCTGATCATGACCGGCGAGGAAATCCTCGATGCCGGTGTGCAGGTGATGGCGCAGCCGCCAGGCAAGAAGAATTCGACCATTCACTTGTTGTCCGGTGGCGAGAAGGCGCTGACCGCGATTGCGCTGGTGTTCGCGATGTTCCAGCTGAACCCGGCACCGTTCTGCTTGCTGGACGAGGTGGACGCGCCGCTGGACGACGCCAATACGGAGCGATACGCCAATATGGTGGCGCGCATGTCGGACAAGACGCAGTTTGTGTTTATTTCCCACAACAAGATTGCGATGGAGATGGCCCATCAGCTGATTGGCGTGACGATGCAGGAACAGGGCGTCTCGCGGATCGTGGCGGTGGACATGGATGCAGCCGTATCGATGGCGGAGGCCGCTTAAGATGGAACTGCAGAACGCACTGATCATCGCTGGTGTTGTATTGCTCCTGTTGCTGGTGGCCTATAACCGCTGGCAGATCCACAAGGCGCGCCGCGTGCGGCCGCTGATGCCGGAGGACGACCTGCCGCCGATGCGCGAGCCCGTGGTGGGCAAGACCATCCAGCCCGAGACGCAGGCCAAGCTCAAGGAAACGCCACCGCCCGAGCATATTGCGCGGCGCGAGCCCACGCTTGGCGAGGCTGGCAAGGGCGTGATGCACGACGAGACGGACAGTCCGTCTGACGTGGCCACCGCCACGGCGGCGGCGCATGCCGCCGCAAGTACCGCCGATGCCGACGAAATCGTGGCCGACGAGGTTGCGGTTGCCGCGGCACCCGCCATGGCGCATGCCGAAGCCGACGCGCATGCGGAGGCCGCCAGCACGGCTGCTCCGCAGCCTGCCCCGAAGGCGCCGCCCGCAGCCGAATCCAACGTCATGGACGGCCAGCCGGCAGCGGCCGTGATCGATCCGCTGATCGACTGCATCGTGCCGATGCATCTGGAACGCAAGGCCTCGGGCGACCGTATCCTGCCGCTGACGGGCCGCCTGCGGCGCGCGGGCACGAAGCAGGTGCATATCGAGGGTTTGCGCGCGGAAACCAATGCCTGGGAAGCCGTGACCGCCGGCCATCAGTACGAAGATCTGCAGGTAGCCGTGCAACTGGCCAACCGCAGTGGCCCACTCAACGCGCTCGAGTTTTCCGAGTTCGTCAATGCCGTGGAAGCGCTGGCCGAATCGCTCGATGCTTCGGCCGACTTGCCCGACATGACGGAAACGGTTGCCAATGCGCGTGAGCTCGACGGCTTTGCCGCTGGCGCCGACGTGCAACTTGGCGTCAATGTGATCTCCGATGGCGCGCCATGGTCCGCCGCCTATGTGCAGACCGTGGCCACGCAGGACGGGCTGGTACTCTCGCGCGACGGTACGCGTTTCATCCGCTACGAACCGGGTGCCGACGGCGTGCAAAAGCCGTTGTTCACGCTGCAGTTTGGCGAAACGAACTTCCTGCGCGATGACCTGACGTTGAACGCGGGCCGCCAGATCACGCTGCTGCTGGACGTACCGCAAGCGCCGCAGTCGATCAAGCCGTTCAAGACCGTCTGCGAGTATGGCTACAGCCTGGCGCAGCGCATGGGCGCGCAACTGGTGGACGACAATCTGCGTCCGCTGACCGAAGCGTCATTCGTGGCGATCTTCAACCACCTCGAAAAGCTTTACGAAAAGCTTGAAGCGCGTGGCATGCCGGCCGGATCGCCAGTGGCTGTCCGCCTGTTCAGCCTGTAACCGGAGCCAGTCATGACCGCCAAGCAACACGGCGCGCCGGCTCCGGCTGCCGCGCCGGCCGCCGCATTGCCGGCCGATGCGTCGCCCGCGGAACGCGTGCAATGGCTGCGCAACGAACTGGAACGCCATAGCTACCAGTACTACGTGCTCGATGCGCCGACGATTCCCGATGCGGATTACGACGCGATGTTCAGCGAACTCCAGGCGCTGGAAACCGAGCATCCCGAACTGCTGACCGATGATTCCCCCACGCAGCGTGTGGGCGGGGCACCGCTGTCGGCGTTCGATACGGTGCGCCATCGCGTGCCGATGCTGTCGCTCAACAACGGCTTTGAAGACGAGGATGTGGTCAGCTTCGACCGTCGTTGCGCGCAGGGGCTGGGCCGCACCGCGGCCGCTGCGCCTGCCGACGACCTGTTCAGTGCCGCCGAAGCCGCGGATAACGCGGTCGAGTATTCCTGCGAGCTGAAGTTCGATGGCCTGGCCATGTCGCTGCGATACGAAGACGGCAAGCTGGTACAGGCCGCCACGCGCGGCGATGGCGAAACCGGTGAGGATGTCACCGCCAATGTGCGGACCATCAAGGCCATTCCACTGAAGTTGCGCGGCCAGGCTCCGGCCGTGCTCGAAGTGCGCGGCGAGGTGTTCATGTATCGCGCCGATTTCGATCGCCTCAACGAACGCCAGGCGCAGGCCGACGAGAAGACCTTTGTCAATCCGCGCAACGCGGCCGCCGGCAGCTTGCGCCAACTCGATCCGCGCATCACGGCCAAGCGTCCGCTATCGTTCTTTGCCTACGGCCTTGGCGAACTGCAGGGTGCGGATCGTCCGCCCACGCATGGCGTGATGCTGGATGGCTTTGCCAAGTTGGGCCTGCCGGTATGCAACGAGCGTCGCGTGGTGAAGGGCGCGCAAGGACTGTTGTCGTTCTACCGCGAGATTGGCGAGCGGCGAGACCAGTTGCCGTATGACATCGATGGCGTGGTCTACAAGGTCAACGCGATTCCCGAACAGGAACAGCTTGGTTTTGTCTCGCGCGCACCGCGCTTTGCCTTGGCACATAAGTTCCCGGCGCAGGAAATGACCACTACGGTCGAGGACATCGAGGTGCAGGTTGGCCGCACCGGGGCCATCACGCCCGTGGCGCGACTGGCGCCCGTGTTCGTCGGCGGTGTGACCGTTACCAATGCCACGCTGCACAACGAGGATGAGATCCGCCGCAAGGACGTGCATATCGGCGACACGGTGATCGTGCGTCGCGCCGGCGACGTGATTCCGGAAGTGGTGGCCGTGGTGCTGGAGCGCCGTCCCGCCGATGCCCGCGCATTCGTGATGCCGACGGTTTGTCCGGTATGCGGGTCGCATGTGGAACGTCTGGAAGGTGAAGCCATTGCACGCTGTACCGGCGGGCTGATCTGCGCGGCGCAACGCAAGCAGGCGTTGCTGCATTTCGCGCAACGCCGCGCCATGGATATCGAAGGCCTGGGCGACAAGGTGGTGGAGCAACTGGTCGACCACGGCATCGTGCATACCCCGGCCGATCTCTACAAGCTTGGCGTGGCCAAGCTGGCCGCGCTGGACCGCATGGCCGACAAGTCGGCCGCCAACGTGGTGGCGGCAATCGAAAAATCGCGCGAGACCACGCTGAACCGCTTTATCTTCTCGCTGGGTATTCGCCACGTTGGGGAGGCCACGGCCAAGGACCTGGCCAGGCATTTCGGCAAGCTCGATAACCTGCTGGCCGCTGATGAGGCTGCTTTGCTGGAAGTCAACGACGTCGGCCCCGTGGTGGCCCAATCCATTGCCAATTTCCTGGCCGAAGCGCACAACGTGGAGGTCATCGAACAGCTGCGCGCCGCAGGCGTACACTGGACGGAAACCGAGCCCACGGCACGTGCGCCGTTGCCGCTGGCCGGCAAGACCGTGGTGCTGACCGGTACGCTGCCGACGTTGTCGCGCGAGGATGCGAAGGAAAAGCTCGAGGCCGCCGGGGCCAAGGTGGCAGGGTCGGTGTCGAAGAAAACCGACTATGTGGTGGCCGGCGCCGAAGCAGGCAGCAAGCTGGAAAAGGCCCAGACGCTGGGTGTGCCGGTGCTGGACGAGGACGGCATGCTCAAGCTGCTGGCTGATGCCGGTGCGGCCGCAAACGGAGACGCGCAATGATTCGCGAGATTCTGAAAATGGGGGATGCGCGCCTGCTGCAGAAGGCGCGGCCCGTGACGCAGTTCAATACGCCCGAACTGCGCCTGCTGATCGACGACATGTTCGACACCATGGAGCATGCCAATGGCGCCGGCCTGGCCGCGCCGCAGATTGGTGTGGACCTGCAGGTGGTGATCTTCGGCTTCGATCGCAATCCGCGTTATCCGGATGCCCCGACCGTGCCGAAGACCGTGCTGATCAACCCGGTGCTGGAACCGTTGTCGGATGAGATGGAAGAAGGCTGGGAGGGCTGCCTGTCGGTGCCGGGCCTGCGCGGCGTGGTGCCGCGCCATACCAAGCTCAGGTACGCGGGCTTCGACATGATGGGCAACCCGATCGAGCGCGTGGCCGATGGATTTCACGCGCGCGTGGTGCAGCACGAATGCGATCACCTGATCGGCGTGTTGTACCCGATGCGAATCAAGGATTTCACGCGCTTCGGCTTTACCGAAATCCTGTTCCCCGAACTGCCGCCCAACTACGACGACTGAGTTGTCGAGTCGCGTGAACACCGACGGTCTTCTCCCCTCTCCCGCATGGCGGGAGAGGGGCGGGGGAG
>NZ_DBHKYV010000060.1:0-40444 GCF_057315035.1 Cupriavidus sp.
GCTTCCGTCCTTCCTGCGTAGCCCCGTCAAGACGGGTTCACCGGGCGCTTACACCGGAGCCGATTCTGAATCGCATGAACCAGGCGATAAACAAGGTACTCACCGATCCGGAAGTGATCAAGGCTTTCACCGAGATGGGCGCGGCACCGCTCGGCGGGGAACCGGCGAAGCTTGCGAACACCCTGTCGGCCGACTTGACAAAGTGGCGCTCAGTGGTGAGGCAAGCGAATATAGAGCTTCAATGAGTTTGCGGGCAATCGACGCCACACGACAAATACGAATGGCGGGAGCGTTGGCTAGCTTGGATTTGCTATTTATCATTGCTAGTGTGGCTTTGCGACACTGGGGCATCGTCCGACGGACTGTAGTGCCATCTAGCCTGAGCTACGACTACAGTTCCGCGTTGGCGTGCTCAGGTTTACCCACTGAGAGGGGATGCGCGCTCTGGTGTGGGGCGCATCTGGTGCTATTGCGATTGGATTCCTTATCTTAATAGTGCTGCTGGCGCGCATGTTGCCGAGGTGATCTCCCGCAATATGGTCTCGGTATGCCCGGCGCTGCCGATTTCGTGACCGGCTATCCCCTGCTGAGTGCCCTGCTATGGCCGGAGGCGCTCGAGGCGCTACGCCAAGCTCCCAACCTGCAAGCGTGCGCCAGTGCTGCAGATTCAGGTCGCGCCGGGACCTGGAAGCCGGGCAGCAGCTTGCTGCGCTGCTCCGCGACCGTCTGTCGGACTCGGCAAAGCCGTCATCCGCGCGGTCTCTGCTCGATGGCAGCGCAATCTGATGGCGCGTACGTCCACCAGCATGCGGGCCTGAGCCTGCGCCGCAATGAATTGCTCCGCGGCGCCAGCGGTCAGGTGGACGCTGGCCGGGTAGTCCTTGCCCGTGTTAACAGGTTGTGCGTCAGTCCGCGTTGACAACCTGCGGCCTTCCCCATTTGATGAGCTTATCTTCAGGCCATGCATTAACCCATTCCAGTGCGGCGGACTGGCCGGCCAGGTACTGCTGGACAAGGTCAAAGCGATTCTTCGTCAACGCCTCAATTTCTGCCGTGGCCGGCAAGAAATAGAGGAACATCTTCCAGCCTGGCTTGACGAATTCTGCAACCCAGCGGGAGGGCACGAAGAACACGTCGGGCTGCATGGTCATGTCGCCTTTGAAGTCCAGTAGCGCATAGACGAAGGACTCAGCGTGCTTGCCAATCACAGCGCCACCAACGTACCACTCGTAGCCTAGACGGCCGTAGCGCTTCTTCTTCGCGCTCTTTGCTGTCTTGACCTGAATCGCCATGGTGCGGCGCCCGTCGCTTGATGACGCTAGCGCGTCGACACTGGGAGCATTACCAAGCGTCAGACTGACGTTGATATGCCTCGCGGCTAGGGCATAAGATAGGTAAAACTGCCCGGCTGCACCAATAAATTGGGACTTTGCTTGTGCCAACTTGATATTTTTCTTGAAGAAAACTCCATTCTATTACGCGCAAAGAATCGAGGGTGCCGCCCGCATGTCGACTTCCGGCACGTTGACGTCGTACCTGTACAGGTCAAGAAACTGCTCCAGAAGCGGGCGAATCTGGCTTATGTCACCAATTGCCCCCGATGCCTGGAGGTCAAGGTTGGCCGCTGCATCGCCAGCCTTGTACTCCTCGATCTCTTCCAGATTGTTGCCTTGTTCACGGCGCTACCCATCCCCGGCGAGACTCGCCACCTCGAAATGCGCGCAGATGGTGTTAATTACCTCGGGGGTGAGAGCCTCGATTCGTTGGACGGCGTGGGGTTGCTGGCGCGCATGATTTGCGCCAAGCGTTGGCGATGCTTTTCCCACTCCGCACTCAGCTTGGCTTCTTCGCGCCGATGCGGCTCTATCGCAGTCCGATAATCTTTGGTTCTTAGGGAGAAGGACTCCTCGGTCTTGCCGGGGTAGCAGCTCAGGACGTCGGTGGATGCGGCGGCGCAAGTAGTACACGCCGGATTCTGAGTCGCGACGAAGGTCGGTAGGCGCCATGGGCATGAGTTCCAAAGTCCCGGTTTCAACCTCTTCCGCTTGGCACATCTCCAGGAGTGCTATGAGATCAGCTCGCTGTGTTCGATTTCCTCGATCGGAAGATAGCGGCGGTTGAGGCTGATGACCGATACTGCGGCGGACTGTCAGGACCCCACTTCCGGCTGGACCGCCATCACGAAGTCTTGTCTGAAGGACCGGATCGATCCGAAGTCCCAGAAACCGACCAATTCACCGTGGACCTCAGCGACGACGCGAGGATAGCTACCGTCTCCCACGATGCAACATCCGCCTACCTCGATTCGCGGCGCATCTGACAAGTTCCTGCTCCAGAACAGGCCAAATTCGTTGGCGAGCCGAATCCATCTGTCCGCGCGCGCGGCGTCCAAAGGATTGGGCCGAAGCGTCGCCGCAGTGTAGCGCCTGAGTTCGTTGCTCGCGGCGGCGTCGCCCGCAACAGGGGGCGCCAGGGCGAGAAACATCGCCTTGGCGCGCAACTGTTCGTTCTGACCGTTCGGGTCAAACGCGTCAAATTGCGATTCCGGAACCTTGTCACCGATACTCCATGCCAGCCACAGCAGCAGCACACGGAGCTGAATTGCTTCCTCGGTTTCAGCATGGGTATCGTCCGTCAGTGTGTCGATGAGCCGCGTTCTGGAATTGAACAAACACCCCATGGATTCGTCCAGAAAGCGACGGCGATCGGCCTCAGGAACGAGGAACTCGCGCGCCATTCGCCAACGGGGCAAGCGCTCGATACGCACCAGCTCTTTCACAAGCGAAAGTACGGCGATGAGTTGAACGACCGCTCGCGCCTTGGTGTCGGGTTGGTCGGCCTTCGTCAGCTTTAGGAGCATCCGGTTGATGAGGTTTGTCACTTTCTTGGCGACCCGCCGTGCGATCTCGGCATCTTGGAGTGCCTGAGCCTGAGCGTCAACGTATGGCATGTCGTCCGATTGCTCCGGTTCGTCGTCCTGATTAATCTGTTCTTCCTCGGTACGGCCTGACTTGTCCACAGGCACGGTCGGCTGCGTCTGTAGCTCCTCGCCGATTTTGCGGGTCAGCAGGTCAATCAGCGTGACGATATCAGCGGATTCGACCAGACGGCGACGTTTCCTGGACTGACGAAGCTCGCTGACGCTTACTTCAAATGTGTCAGGCCGGCCGCCACTCGCTGTGCCGGCTTGTGCCGATCCACGCCGTGATCGCACTTCGTTCTGCACTTCTTCTTCGGAAGCCGGTTCGAAGATCGCATCTTCGACCGCCTTGAGCATCTCCGAAATGCTCTCACCGGACGGGTCCAATGCACCGAGCGCATCGCGAACCTGACGATGCGACGATTGCGTCTCTGCCATCAGCAAATGCGGGTGCGCAATCATCGCCCTTGCCACGCGCTCACTACCCATGAACAAGTCGCACGCGCGGACCAGCCTCATGTCGACCGAGACGGGCACGCTCAGAACGTCACCCGTCCGAGTTACGGCGATATTCGCCTGAATCACGTCCAGACTGTCGCCCAACAGACTGGCGCTACCCAGCTCAATCGCCGGGCCCAGCGTCGCGATTCGCAGTTCGTTGGGGCTTGCCGCCACACCTATCCAGAAGGGCTCGGCGGATTCATCAGTCGCGCGTATTTCGGCGACACTTCGTGCAGCTGTTGCCTCAAGCTCGCTGGCCGAAAGCGCTGGTAGCGCGAACATTCCGCACAATCCCAGCGCCTCTGCCGTGGCCTGCGCGTCCGGGCCCATGCGCATAACCACCGCTTCGACATTCGCGCTGTTTCGATTGCCCATCCAAGCGGGGCGGCTAGGGTTGGCGCTTCCGGAGATGAGTATGCTCCCATCGCCATGCGTCTGCTCGATGTAAAGCGCCTTCGCGTGCAGGTACTTGTCGCCGCGATTGCCAGCGCTCGTCCAAAGAAGCCTCGCGTCCACGAAACGCGCTTGTACCTCACGCATGCTTGGCAAATGCACGGTTTCCGGATCAATTGCCACGACCACGTCGGCCCGCGGCCAGCGTTCGTGTAGATGCGCAACGAAAGCCAGGTCGCTATCGAAGAAGGCGCCGGTCACCCCGATCCTGCGAACCTCGCCATTCACACGCGCGCCGATCTGCTCGATGAGCGACGGTCCTCCCGGGCATTGATGCAAAGCGACAGTCGTCGTGGCCGCGCCCGGCGTCGACAATTGCGCCACGCTTTTGGAGAAGGAAAGTACCGCTTCGATCAAGGATGGCGGAACATGCTCGCGTGCGAGTTCGATCCATTCGCGCACCATCTGCCACACCGAGTCCAGCAATGCGGTGCCTTCCCGATCCTTACGGTCTGTCACGTGCACCCAGTTCGTGATCTCCCGGTTGTAGCCAAAGCCAGACAGTGTCAGATTGTGGCTGCCAACGAGAATCGCCGCCTTCTTTTTGCCGGCCAGAATGCAGACCTTCGGATGGAACGCCCCGGGCACGCTTACCGGCACGAGCGAATACGCCGTGCCTGCAAACCTCGGACGGGTCGCTTCAGATTGCCAGCTCAAACTGCATTGCGCGTGATCCATCAAGACGATGTTCTGCTGACATCCTGCCGCCACCAGACGACGCAGCACGACCTCCTCGTAGAAGGGCAGACTCGCGTTGAACGAGGTGATCAGCGATGCGTCGAAGCCGCCTTGCTTGATGACATTCAAAAGGGAGATCGAATCAATCACTGACGGCCTCCATCAACTGCTTGCCTTCCGCACTCAACGACGTCTGTTTGTCTTCATCGCGCACGACCACGCCTATGTCCATCAAGATCTGGAACGCTTGACGGAAGCGCGGCGTGGTATTGGATGGCGCCGGTATGTTTCCATCTGTCAGTTGCAAACCGCGCTCGGAGGGACGGAAGCGAAACGTCGCCGAACTCGTGCGATGAAGTTTGCGCAACGAAACGCGCAAATGCGTATTCATGCACCACGCAACGACGTCATAGATCACGTCGCCCAGTGGCATCTCGCGCCATGCCGCAGCTTTGCGCCGAAACGTATAGAGATTTATGGGGTAATCTTGCAGCGCTTGGGGCGTGATCGCGAGCCCGTCATAGGGCGCGCAACTCAAATCGTCGCGAATAGCGAGGATCGCGAGCACCCGCATGGCCGACGCAAGCAAAGCAGAGTCGCTTGCGCGCCCCCAGGACGACACCATTTTTTGAGCCAGCGGCAGCTCGTGACCGTCCGCGGACCATTCGCCGAGCGCCGGCAATGCCGATTCGATGTTCGAAAGCCACGCTCCAAACGTCGCGCAGTCCGTCTCGGCAACGAAGCCAGCCACGTGGCCCGATTCCCTGAATGCCTTCGCGAAAGCCTCGACCGTGTCGCACACGTAGCTCTCACCCGCAGTCCGCGGTGACAACTTGTTCAAGGTAAGCGCGAAGATCGTCTGAACGGCGACCGATAGCAGATCGTTGCGGACGTAGACAGCCCAGTTTTCACGGGTAGACGCCAGATCGGCCGGGATGTTCCAGCCCGTCGGGCCAGGCAACGCATTGCCATACACGGCGGCGCGGAATACGTTTTCGGAAAACTCGATACCGGGCGGCAGATTGTCGATGAGGCGCTGGATCAGCGCCAGCGAACGCTTGCGCTGAGTACCTTCCTCCCCGTACTCACGCTTCCGGTCGAAATAGATATCGGTGAGCTGATCGCGTTCGCTCGAGCCCGCGTTTCGAAGATTACACGGGCAAAACGCATGCAGTTGTTGAAGGCTGGCGTCAGCGACCTCACCATGCTCGACAATGTTCCAGAAGAGGTCTGCCGGCACCGAAGCATCAAAGGCTTCGGCTATTGGCTTGCCGACTTCCTTGGTGAATCGAAACCACGGCTTTCTGCCTCCGTCCAGCACGCGCAAGTCGGCGAGTGTGCCCGCGTAGTACTGCGAAAGTCCACCCATGCGATTCATAAAGTACCGGTCTTCGGAGTCGTTGGCGGTGAACCTAACGAGCTTCAGTGTCTCGCCGTCGAGCACTCGTTGCACCGCGCTGACCAGCTTCTGTCGACCGACCATCGCTGCGCCGTGGCGCTCGCTGATCTTGTCGGTGCATTGCGCGTGGTGTTCGGCGATCAGCGTGAACAGGCAATCGGCCCGCCGAAAACGCTCGACGAACGATGTCTCATCCTCGTCATCCGGAAAGCGTTGAGCAAGCGACCATATGAGCCACGGATAGAAGGAATAATAGCGTGCCCGGTCAGTGACGTTCGTGATACCAGGCAATAGCTGGCCGTAAATAAGAATGCACGGCGCCTGTGCGCCGAGGTGATCCAATCCGCCGATGGAGTACGGAGGTTCAACCCACGCGGTGTCGACTTTCAATTCCCTCTCTCTTAATGATCATATCCGGACCCGCGTAGCAGCATCTGCGGGGCCTTCGCTTCCTCATTTGCTTTATGCTGCATACGCATTCGATCGCACTAGGTCATGGCCTAGCGATTAACCGCCGCTGGTTTGCGTTGGAATGGTCAAGGCTAACAACTTGCTACCGCTACCATCGGACAGGTATCACTGTTAGCTAACTGCCGTGCCCTATCACCCTGGTGATCGCCGAACGGGTTCTTTCCAGAGATTTCTGCATCAGATGCCAACCGATCTCCACCGAAGCACCCTCCGCGAGGATGTCCTGCACTTCCTGCTCAGAGTCTTCCGCGAGTAGCACCTTGACGCCATCTTCCAGATCCCGCTGTGCGATGCCCTTGCGGATCTCCACGTCCGTGTCAATGGCCAGCAAGGTTTGCAGACGGATATCCTCAATCGCGAAATCGGCTAGGAGCTGTCGTTGGACCAACCCTCTTCGCCAGGTACTCAGCCCGGCGAGCGCTATGAAGAACGAATCACCCAACCTCGGGTTGGTCTCAAACATGCAACATCCGAACTCCCGTAGCGCAGGAGATTCACTATCCAGCAACGCAAGCATAATCTGTTCTGACGACATGTAAGCATCCACCATTCCCAGGCGGACCGCCTCACTGAGCGTGGCGTCGTACAGTAATCGACATCTTTGGACATCGTTCAGTGACTCGCTGAGACACTCGCATACCGCCTGCCTAACGGCATGGTCGGGGTGCTGGATCATCTTGTCCAATATGGCGTCCGAGAACGTCCGATAGTCGCCCGCCCTAGACTTGATGAGTTTCAGCTTCCGCGCCGCGCGACTGCTCAGGATCTTTTCGCACACCGCATCGGGTATGTCGCTTCGCCCGAGCAGCGCGCCGAAGACCGCTTCATTCTCATCATCCACGAGCGCAAGCAGCGCTGCTTCATGATCGCCCGCTGCAAGTTCCTGTCGCACCTTCAGACTGACGTCGCCCGCGAGTATAATCTGGATATCATGAGTCAGAGACCAGTTCCCCGCCAGCTCAAAGCGTACTGCTTCCGAAGCATCGCTGGCCATTTTTCTCTGTATTTCTTCGGGAATGCGTGCACCGGCCAGTGACTGTCGTACCGTTTCGTCAGCGTCCTCCGCTAGCGTATGCTGCGTCGAGGTAGACAGGCCGTAATTTCTTGCTAGATTTTTGCGAACCTCGACAGGAACTTCGTTTGATGACAGAAAGCGTTGCAGCGACGACGTGACATGCGGATTACGTGCCAATGCCTCCATTGCCGGCGTTGGGGGGCGCTTGCCACGGCTCGAGGTGAATACCCTCGATGCGAGCGAACCGCTTGGACGCCAGTCATCCAGGGATGCGGCCTGCAGGATGCGTTCGGGCTCCGCCGTCACGCGCAAGATTTTCCAAAGCACATCGTCGGGAACCTTGCTCGATTTGGTAATCCTCACCAGCAAATCGATCGGCGCCTTGCCATGGACACATGCCAGAGGAAAGATGTCGTCATCCTTGCTCTCCCCCTCCGCTCTGCTGATCTGCTCGGAAAGAAGGGACTCGGGACAACGAACATGCGTGTAGATGGCCTTGCGAACCTCGAGATCAGAGTCCTCCGCCAGTTTGAGCATGAGGTCCTCTGGCACCTCGCGACTATGGGCTACTTCAAGCCGGCGCAGCGGGTTCTTGGCGTCCGCCAGCCGGATCATCTCCGCCACGCTGAGTCCATCGTACCGTGAGGCTGGCTTAAGCTTCAGCTTATCAAACGCCTCTTCATACTCGCGCACCTTCTTTTGCATCGTCTCGCGCAGCGGCGTCGTCTGCTCGATGGCGGCATCGATCTGCTTCTGGCTCAGGACGCCACCCTCGACGAACGCGACCTCCATGGCCTCATTGATTGCGTTCTCGATATCGGCACCAGTATAGCCACGGCTAAGTGCAATCAACCCTTCCATGTTGAATGCCGTCGGATCCTGATGCCGTCGCTTGAGATGGATCTCGATGATCTCGCGACGCTCGTCGGAATCCGGGAAACCGACATAGAAAATCTCGTCGAAGCGACCCTTTCGCAGCAACTCAGGAGGCAACGCAGTGATGTCATTGGCGGTGGCGATCGTGAACACCGCGCCCGATTTCTCCTGCATCCAGGTGAGGAAGTATCCGAGCAGGCGCGACGTCACTTCGGAGGCGTTGGCGCCTCCCATGCCAACAAACGCCTTCTCCAGTTCATCGATCCACAGCACACAGGGACTGATGGCCTCGGCAGTATGGAGAGCCCGCCGCATGTTGTGCTCGCTTTCGCCCACATACTTCCCCAGCAGCGAACCGATATCGAGGCGAAGCAGCGGCAAGCCGAACATTGACGCGGTGATCTTGGCAGTCAGGGACTTGCCGCAACCCGGCATGCCAGCGATCAAAACGCCCTTAGGGGCTTGGACACCGAATGCCGTGGCCTCGGCAAGGTTCACCATTACCTTGGCGCGACGTTCAAGCCAGTCCTTCAGATTGCGCAAGCCGCCGACACTGTGCGCGGTGACGTCAGCACGCACCATCTCGAGTACACCGCTCTTGGCGATGCCCTGCTCCTTCAGCTGGAGCACGATATCGAGCGCCGAGTCGTCCAGCACCCCCGCCGCAAGCGGACTCGCAAGCGACAACGCATGGACAATCTCTTCCTGACTCAGGCCACCGCACGCTACTGTCAAACGCTTCAGCAGATCGTCGCTTGCAGCCGCATATCGATCTTTCACCAATGCAGCGACTTCTTCGCCGCGCGGCAGCGCCAAGCCGTACACCATCAGCTGCGCCTCTAGCTCAGACGGTACGTTCAGGCGCTCTGCGATAAGTACGACGGCGGATCGTCCCGCGTGATGACGCGTCACGCGGCTCAGCAGTAGTTTGAGTCGCGCGACCGCGACATCATTGCCCTCGAGCGCCAGCCGGGCATGACGAATGATCACCAGCCGTCCGTCCAATTCTTCGTCAAGCAGGCGCTCGAGTGCCTGCCCGAGTTCGTAGGCACGGTCGCCTTCCTCACGCAGCGGCCGTTTGGTGTCGAAGCGGCATAGGCCGTATGCACGATTCCATTCCATTGGTTTGAGAGCGCGCATCTCGCACAGCTCCACGAGAAGGCCATCCAGGCGCCCTTCCTCGGCCGATTGAATGTAGAAGCCGGTGGCGCCCGCCTGAATTTGCCGATCGAGTTCATCGAGCAGATCTTGTCTTCGCAGCATGAAGCCTCTACCAGGAGAACAGTGCCGCGACGGAGCTGACCGCGTTCTTTGCAGTCTCTGCAACCGTACTTGCCGCCGCGGACAAGAATGAAACAGTCTGTTTGCCGAGCTTCTTAGCGCCGGCGTAGATCGCCTGCCCCGCGGCACCGCCCGCGATGCCGCCGACTAGGCCGCCAGCAAAGCCTCCGATCGCCGTGCCGACCGGCCCGAACACCGTTCCGATAGCGCCACCGATCGCAGCACCCTCCCCTGCGGCAACCAGCGAGACTAGCGCGACCGTGGTGGTTTCCCCCATGGCGTCCAACGCCTCTTCACCATTAATGTCGCCCTTCCCTAGCTTGAACAGAATCTTGATGTTCTCTAGCGCGACGAACGCGGCGGTAGCGATGCGGCCCGGTGGCGTTGCCTTCAGCACTGAACCAACCAGCCCGCGCTTGACCGCGATCACCATCGCACCTGCGAATACGGTATGAACCCCGGTATTCGCGAAGCTCGACAATGAGGTTGACAGGAACTCCTGGAGGTCTTCGCTGGCCGACAGATTCCGCTTGCCTCGCAAGGTGTTCCACGCGCGGCGTCCCAGAATCCGCGCACCCTGGAAGCCCACCGAGATTAGCGAGGCGATCAGCGCATCCTTCAGCAGCTTCCGCGCGAATGTGCCGCGGTCGACGGTCTCCCAGTCGTAGCTTTTTGACTTGCCTTCCTTCTGCGCGCGCTCCTGGTGCTCCTTGGCGGCCTCCTTGCTGAAGGGCTTCGACTTGATGTCGCCGATCTCGATCGTCTCTGTGCTCTTGTGGATGTCCTTTCCGTGGCCCTCGGGCACGAGCTTGGTCTGGCCCCGATAGTCGCCGCTGTCGAAAAGCTTGCCCGTCGAATCCGCATCGGCGCCATACTTGGACTGATAGCGCTTCACGATCTTGCCGTCGCCATTGCGGATGACGATGTCGACCGAGTTCTTGCCGAATGTCTCGCCGGGCTTCGGTTTGAGGACCTCTGCGCGATACGGGCTGCCCTTGGTCGTTGCTTCGATATTGAAGGTGTCGACATGATGCTGCTCCGCGATGAACCCGTCGAGGTTCATGCATTGGCTGACTTTTCCATCCTGACGCAGGACGGCTGCCATGCTGTTCGCGGTGGCCTCTCCGAGCGCTGTCTCAATGCGTCCCGCATACGCGCCCATGTCGTTGATATTCTGAGCCGCGCCAATGCGGCTGATCTCGCCTGCGAGCCAGCTCGCTCGGCTTTTGCCCGCTGCCTGCGCCTTCTGCAGATCGGCCTTGCTGCGAAACGCCCGTTCGACGGAAGCCGCTACGTCACGCGCTGCGGACTCCCGTTCGGCGTCACTTTCCCAGACATCGGGATACTTGCGGAATTCCTTCGCTAGCCACTCCGCTTCCGTCTCGTTCGGCTGTCGCTTTGCGTACGACTCGAAGAACGATTGGACGACGTCAGCGGTGTCGGCGGCCGCGACGTCGATCGGTTGGCCGCCTGCATCGACCGGCAGTGGCAACAGGCTATCGGCATCAGCGCCTTCTTCGGCATTGAGTCCGCTGATGGCATCGGTTGAGATTGGAGCCCGTGCGGAATTCGGGCGTGGATAGGATTTGTCGAGGTGTTCGGATGACATGGTTCGGTTCAGTTTGGAGTTTTTGTGCTTTTCATTCTGTTCGGCAGTTTCGCCGCAATCTTTAGCGCTCTATGGGGGCCCGGATCGTTGCCTTGAGTCGATTAGAACGCCACATCTACGCATGCGTTGCGGAGATCGGCATGAACAATCCTCCTTGTCGTACTTCACTGGAGAAATTGCATGCACGCTCTGATGTCTGTTGCCCCCGCCGCCGCGCAAGGCCGCGCCGCTGTCCGCTCGAGTCGCCAGCAGGTGCTGCTGCGCCATTGGGGCTTCTCCAATCAGGAGGCCGCCAGTCTGCTGCCTGATCTGCCTGACCTCGGTGGTCGACTGGCGTGGGCGGTGGATGCACAGCACATGGGCTGCCCCGACCTGGTCGTCCATCTCGTCGATGCCACGCGATTGAGCGGCGTTTTCGGCGGGGCACGCTGGAATGCGATGGGCCCGGTCGACGCCATGGGCAAGGCGTACCGGCGGGGTGCCAGCGAGATCGCGCTGGTATTGGGCTCGATCCACCATCTGCCGCAGCGCCGCTATGGCTGCTGGGTGCTGTCCGGTGCCAACAGCCTCGCCAGTTCGCTGGCCATCATGGCGCGCACGATGATAGAACCGATGCTGAAGGCTCCGCAGGAGAAGCCGTGGAGCGCCCAGGAACTGGCGCGCATGAACGCGCTCTGTGTGCTGTCGAGCGAGCGTGGATCGAACCGCGACACCGTAGGTCGCCGCCTTACCGCCGCGGTTGCTACCGCGTTGCATGCGAGCCTTGTCACCCCCGCGCGTATCGTCGTCGCTGCGGAGATGCAGGTCATGGAGTGCGTCGTCTCGCTCAATCCGCTGATGCGCGAGCGCATGTGTTTGTGGCGACGCCCCTCCTCGGCTGCCGACCTGTCGGCCGAGATGCTGGTCGCCTATCCGTGGCCGATGTCTCACACGGCGGACTCCGGGCACTGAGGACCAGGCGCATCGCCTCGATCCGCGTCGTAGCAACTGGCAGCCTGCTGTAGCTGCGACGCAATCTCGGTGCGCAAGGCTGCCGGGGCCAGCACCTCGACGCGAGCACTGCGTTCCATCAGCAAGTTGCGCAGTGCCACGGAGAGCATCACAGTGGCTTGAAGGCGGAAGCCTCCCGGCTCATCGATGATCTGCTGGTCGTCGGCCAGCCACTGCTCACGAAAAAGGTGGCCGAAGTTGTCGTCCTCGAGGACGCGCAACTCCAGCCGGATCTTGCCGTCCGGAAAAAACGAGAAATACTCGCTTCGTCGGACGTATTCGTCCAGATCGAAGGCAGGATCCGTTTCTCCGGGCGTTTCGGTGCATGTCGCCGCAACGAACCGGTCCAGGCGCAGGTGGTAGTAGCGGAACGGGCCGGTGTGGCTGCGGCGCGTGGCAACCACGTACAGCACCGGCCCACGTTCGACCAAGCCCAGCGGCACCACCCTATACGACGACGGTGTCTTGGTGTCGAGCCGGGAATTGCGATACGTCACCTCGAGAACCCGGCCCGTGTACAGGGCATGTCGTACTGCGTTGAGAATCTCGTTCGATACAGGCGGCGATGTCAGTGGGTAGCCGACTTCAACCCGCACCGTCTTGCCTGGCCACGCCCTTGCCTGCCGTAGCAGCGGATCGACCAGGCTTTCCCCAAGCACCTTTTCAGCGCCTTCGAAATACGCCTGCAGGCCACGCGAAATATGGCCGGGAAGATGGTGGTGCGCATGCCGTCGCAGCGTCATCAGGGCGATCGCCAGGTCCAACGGCGGCCGGCGCGCGTGATCGGATGGAGCAGGCCTACCAGTTCGCCACCAGACTCGGGCCCGCGCTTCTCCCTGCTTGTCTATCAGGCCGTCGGCGTGCATCTGGTCGAGCGCGCGCGCGATCGTGTCGCGGCTAGGCGCGCCATCGCCACAGCGCTCCATCACGCGACTGTAAAGGATGCCAGACGAGATCGGTTCCCGCGGAACCTCCGGCATGCACTGCAAGATAATGCCGTCGAGTTGCGGCCACTTGCTGGAGTTCATACTCCCTCGCCCGCAGGAAATCGCTTTGACTGGAAGATCGAACTCGGGATTGAAGGGTCGCGACGGTTGGCTTGTTGCATGGTGCGGAAACAGAGCAAGAATAGGGGCGATGGATGCGGTCCTCAGCCTCAAATATCGACGCTGCCCGGTATGCCCTGAACCCGACGTCGGAGGGATGGACCACCTGAGGCCCAGCATGGTCGCCGTGTCATCGCAAACACAACCGACTACATCCCTCCGGAAGCAGCCGAATGACGAACCGCCCTTCACCTTGCAGAACTATTCAGTGTGGCCCTGAAAGGTTGACGCAATTTATGTTAAATGCGGTGTGTAGGTCGGAATCTTGTTTCGAACCGCAGACTCCCTCGTGGCCTGCCGGCCCCGATCGCTCCGATACCAATCAGATGGGTAGTAGTTCGGCTGACTCAACCCACCCGGCCAGAAGCGGGGGGACAAAGTGGGCTCGGGCTCCACCAGACCCCGATCTTGCCGATTCGCTTCTTCGATGTTCCCCCCTTGTTGCCGGCCTCCACCGCATCCACGCAGATGGGACGACCTCAGCTTCGATCATTCTTTTATTTCGTTGAAAACTTCATTCGTGTGACATCCCTATCCGCATAGGGAGACGTCGTTACCATGTATCAAGTTGTACCACTACGGACAACTCGGGTTGTCTTAAATGACGTCGTTACATTTCGCATGACGATGGGCTTCACCCTACTTTGCGCGTCCAGTCTGGCGTGGACACATGATTATCGGCGTAAAAATTTTCTAGCCGCATGCGGGTCGGCATTCCGGGCATCAACCCAAGGAAGTCGACTGCATTCTTCCCGAAGAACGCGTTTGTTAACGTCGTCTGCCGTACAACAACGCCCGTCTCCTCGGCCTCAATTCTCCCCATCAGTTCAATGAAGTCTGCCAGGTAGCGATCGACATTCTTCTGCGGGAGGATCATGGTCCAGTCTGTACCGTACATCAGCCGTTCACGTAGAACGTGATCCTGGGAAGCTGCGTATAACTTTTGCATGATCTCAGCCATCTTAGGCTGGTTAAGCAGCACACCAGCGAAGTAGCCACTATCAGCATAGGCGTTTATGCCTGCAGCGCCCTTCGTCGCACTCATTAGCTCGAGAAACTTGAGAGAACGATCTCCGCGATGGAGCTCCGTGTCCGTGTCACCGAAATGACCGAAGCTCACGCGCAAAGTCGGAAACTCCTTTAGTGCAAGCGCCCAATACTCGCTCCCAGCAAGATCCATGAGTGCATCATTTGGGCCATTCGAATGATTCGAATGCGCCATGACGGGAACATCGTTGTCGCAGCAGTACTTAAACAAGCTCCTCATGGATGCATCAAGGCGGTCACCAAAAGCAGGGGCGTACGCAGCTGGCAGTAGACCCGGGGTACCTTTCCAGACCGTTTTCCCACGATTTCCCAACGGTGCGAATCCCATTGGAGGATATAGCTTTACGCCTATGAACCCTTGCGTTTCTACTGCGCGTCTGACTAACCGCATGGAGTCGCCGAAGCCATCCTTACGTTTTGTCATCGTCTCCCGGAATGGGCAGAACGGTACAAATCCATGAACTCGACCACCCAGGAGAACCGAGATCTGCCCCATCAGATCGATCTGCTCTTCCATTGTCGTCGGCGTATGCCTTCCTTGCGCCAGCCACCAGTCATAATCGACCATACTGGCAACCAGAAGATCGATCTTGCGGCTCGAATTCCGCGAGTATGTCGTAAGATAGTCGATCGCGTTGACGTGACGGTAGTTGAAGTTATTCAGCACAAACCGCAAGTACCCGAGTACGGTCGGGTTGGATCCGAGTACGTGCAGAGAATCCGAACGAGTCTCTTCAAATTCCTGATACGTCGCTGGCAGCGCGCTTACAGCCGCTGCCAAACCGATCGCGTCGCCTGGCGCGGGCCCGAGAACAGCGGCGGCCTGAGGGGACTGCGAGACTCGATTTACAGCGCCCTCCAGCTCCCTCTTTCCTAGTTGGTAGCCCACATCGAAGGCTTGCGACGTTACGGTCTTCAGTTGTTCGCTCCCTTTGCACTCCTTCAGTCGGGCGGCATATGTCTCCAGCGCATTCTTTTCTCTCGATGCACTTGGAGCGAGATGCCATCCAACAGTTTGCAGAACCGCCCCCATGACATCCACAAGCGGATACAGCTCGGAACCTTGCTTGACCAGCGTCTTGGACAAGAACTTTCGAACCTGAAGGTCTCGCCCGTTGAAGATATGCGCATGAACGTCAATTGTCAGCGGTGCCGTGAGGTCCGAAATGGTCGGATCGTCCGGACAAAGAGTCTTCGCGCCTCCTAGCGACGGTACAGATGCAAATGCGGCGGCAAGCGTAGTAAGAAAGGACCGGCGGTCGATATGCATAGTAAGGATCCCTCAGTATCGAAGTTTCGCGGCGGGGTCGCCGTAATATACATACAGAAGTCCAAGAGGATTCTTCTTTTCGCGCAGAAGCTCCTGACGAACTTCGGTCAATGCGTCGCTAACCGATTGCCCTTGCCCAAGCTTTGCGATCAAGCGCGTTCCCACTTCGTGTCCAAGTGGGATCCACACTGAAACCTCCGTTACCACGACTCCCTGGACGCCAAGTTGAAACAGCGCGTCTTGGAGCTTCACGTGAGGCAGATGAGTGGACGGTCCCGTCTCACAAGCATTCAGGATTACCAGAGGCGTCCGGCTAAGATACGGCACCCCGGAATCAAACTCCTCCTCTGACAGTACATTAAGAAGGTTCTCAAGTTTTTCGCTCGTTACGAGATCGCCTGTATTGAATTCGAGCTGCGGCCCGACGAGGTCTGCGGTGCCCCCTCCCGCTCCCGATGATGCGTGCAGAAAGGCGACTACAGCGGAGATCTGCTTGCGCTCTTTTGACAGCGCACTATTCAGGAATTTTTGCCCAGAATCCACAACGAGCAAGTCCTGCACACTACCCTGCCGCAACTGTTTGATCTGTTGTAGCGCCAACGGCACGCTGCTATCCGCGCTGCTGCCATAGCGGGCAAACACGACCTTGTATTCTGCCGGGTCGTCCTTGAGCTTTCCCCGGTTCGATCCCCCTGCACTTGCGCGCGAGACACTGATACTGAATCGCATGCCCCAGAATTTTTTTGCATCAATAGAAGGGCCAATGGGATGAAGATACTGCCACGGCAACGAGATTCGATTCGTCACCACTTTGAGCCGAAGCGGTTTCGGCCTTGGCAAATCAGCGGCGTTCTCCAGAGATTGGATCATGGTGCGAAGATCGGAATCGGCTGACTGCGTGAACAGATTCCGGTAGAGCCGCTGCCCACTTTCCGCGATGGTGTTCGTCACGGCCATCGATTCATCGTCAGTAAGAGACAGGCTTTGCTGTGAGGCTTTCGACACTACTGCGTCCACGCCGGTCGCACTCAAGCGCCGGAGGAATTCGCCCTGCAAACTCACGGCAGACATTACTCCGTATGCATTCCTCGTCATAGCATCGACCATATCAGCGTCATTGATTCCGGATCGGAACCTCCTTCTCTGGCCCCCTTTGTCAAATGCCAGCTTCCCCAGCAGTTTCTTCATCTCCTCGCTTACCGGCTGGATCTCAAAACTGACATATCGCTCCAGCTCTTCGTTTGCGTAGAGAACAACATCGGGTTCCCAATCTGCTTTCGGACTCGGCTCGTTCACGGTAGCAAGCATTGCCGGCGCGAGGTTAGCACCTGCGGGAGATGTCTCTGCAGGCTCGATGACTACATCGACCGAGATGCGGTCTTGCTCCTGTCCTGTTCTGTCGTTGCTGACGAGAAGGAGCAATGTTCCGGTGTAGGGTGTACCCTGAGCAGTGCGACGCGGCGTAAAATTGAAGACGACTTCGTCGGACTTGTGCACATCTGGTCGATAGACCACTCTTTTGAGAGAGTCCTGAAAGGGCTCACAGAAAGAGCAGGCCATGACGACGCTCAAAGCAATGTCTGTTCGACTGGAAAGGATTTGCGGTACTGGAGACTGCTTGGCTATTCCGGAGGCCGGATCGCGCGGGCCAATGTTGAACCGCATGGTGGAGGCCTGGCCCGCTTTCACCGCTTGCCTGTTTGGAAACGCTGTGTTCTTCGGCAATGTTGGCGAGAGAATGGCGTTGTACACGACGTCAGCGCTTTGCGTCGGAGTCTTTCCCAAGTCAGCGGCAAGCCTCTCCATCTCAGCATAATTAACTGGCGTGAAGTCTATGTTTCGACTCACTGCCGGGAAGTACTTTTGTGACAATACGGCATTGCTGGCCGAAATGGCTCGTGCCACCTGCCCGACGGATCCTGGCTGATGCTCCTCAAGGAAAGGCTTCAGCTCCCCGATCAACGTGTCATAGTCATGCATCGAAAGCGGCGTTGTCGCGTGTGCCCTGCCCTGTACCAGCAAGCGATCTCTGGCTTCAGCCCGGGCTACTCTAGTGTTTTGCCTTCTGATGGCGACACTCGTTTCGTTTAGGAAACTCTTACGCAACAATTCCGGTAAGGCTTCCATAGCTCGACGATTCGCGACTAGCACGTAGCCCTGATACCGATGGTTAGTTTCCGCAACGGACCAGGCTGCCACCGAAGCGTTCACGAGTTCGGACCACCGTACCTCGGCAGCGTCGACTTTGCCTTCCTTCAGGACGATAACTGGGTTGTTATCTGCCTCCTTCACCGTGGTCACGCCGAAATTACCCCACTGTTCTTCCCTGACATCGCCCGACGCTGTCGTGCCAAGCGTAATGCCGTTTAGGTCTCGAGGTACCTTTAACTGCTTAGGCGAGACAATCTGTGACATGCCGGCGTGCAGGTAGCCCAATCCAACAAGCCCTTGGTGACCGACTCGCCGTAGCAAGGCCTGGCCGTCGTTGCTCCGTTGATATCGCTCCACCGCAGCCAGATCTCGGAAGACAAACAGCGTATCGAAGATTTCAAAACCCTGCGTTTGGACAGCCATGACCCCCAAAGGAATCACGGCCAGTTGAATGTCGCCACGCTTCACTTGCTCCAACGCCGAAGAGCTTGATGTCAAATTCTTAGCTGATTCAATTCGTAATGCGCGGCTGGCGCCTGGATCAAATGAGTGAAAAACCTCGGACATAGAATCTCGTGCGACGCTGGAGATTTCTGCTGGTAAGGCAACGCGCCAGTTGTAGACTTGGGCGACTGCGGACGGTGTCGCTAACGCGATGGCGAGCCACGTCAATATGAACAAAAGCCAACTTTCTTTGCTGGCTTTCCAGCATCCATGCCCAGATATTTTTTTCATTTTGATCCTCCCCCGAACAGCAAACTCAATCAAGCACGGTCCCGTGTCAATCCCCCCGATAGGGTGACGTCATTGTCCAGCAACACGTCAATAGATTGGGGGCGGACAAGCGTCGGTCATATTTGTCTAAGAACGGCGAACGATTGACGCTCAAATAGCCTAGGCAGGTGTACTGATCGCAACATCCTCACCGCAGGAGTGCTAGGGGGTTCATGGAGCGCCAATACCTACCTGCACCCGAGCGTCCCATGTCTTTGTCCGCGCGGGCAGGGAAGCTGATCCGAATATTAGCTCGCAGACAAGTCACTCTGATTCATCAAGTCGTCGGCTGGATAGTCCTCGGGCCATGGCGCGGCGCGACGAGAAGCACAGCCTGCCGCGCACTGCAAATATGAGAAAGAAACGTCCACACTAATGATTTCGCAGTGCCTTACGGAAGAACCCCTCCTAAGTTGGGATCTGATAGCGCGATCGACTTCATCCTCGTTTAGCTAGACTAGCTCTGAGCTGAAAAAACAAAAATCACGCTTCGATCGGGATTTCAACAAGGGAGAGAACAATGAGACGATGGAAATGGATGGCGGTGGGCGTCCCGGCATTACTAGCGTCCGGTTGCGGAGAAGATAATGCACTGCCCAAAGAGTGGGTCAAGACCGTGCGGCAGTACAACTACATCGCTGTATGGCCAGCGCGAAAGGACTTGCAAGTGGGTGACATTTACGCGGTCTGTGACGACAGCGACGAACTCGGCGTCCACAACATGTACGAGGCAGAAGCGCTCCCCAGACTGCTCGGGCGACTGGACGTTAAGGAAGACCTCAGAAAACACTATGAAAAATCGGTCGTGCTTCCGAAGAGGCCGATTACACCAGCGTCAGGAGCACAGGCACGACCAGCCGCTGCCTCAGATGCAGGTGCGACAGTCCCGGAAATGACTGTCGCACTGCCAGACCTCGGTTCCGTGACCGTAAAGAGCGCTAAATTTGGTGCGTCTCTGCCGGCAGGAGCGTTCCTAGGAACCATGGGGCTCTCAAGCGATTCATTGAAATCAGTGTCGATGTCGGTGCCTTCTGCCGTCTCATACGGTCTGCCGCACGATGCGCTTCGCGCACTCATCAAATCCGAAAAACAGAATAACAAGGTCGATGCATACGCTGAAGACAACCTGGTATCGCTTAACAATCTCGCGCGGCAATGCAAGACCAAGAATGCAACGCTAATAGTCATCAGTGAAGTTGTCGCGGCCTATGCAATCCAGGTCAGCATGGAGTTCAAGGAGGGAACAAAGGCCGCTGCCAAGGTGGCGATGTTGCTGCCCCCTGACTCCCAGCGTGCACTGGTCACGAAGACGCTTGGGAACCTTTTTGGTGTGAACCTGCCAACTGAAGGCGGTGGAAATGGAGGCGCGGACAAACCAGCGGCACAAAGCGAACAGACTGGAGCAAGCGCGCCAACCGCTACGCCTCCGATCGTCGACGCCAGCAAGCCGCTTGCTCAGCGCACCAAGGAGGTCGTCGATGCACTGGTCGTCGCTACGTCGATCAATAAGACGAACCTCGGCCCCGATTTCCCTGGCGTTTCAGCGTCCTTTTCCAGCGCGTCCGATTCACAACTGTCAATGGATACCCGGTTCGAAAGCCCAGTCACCTACGCCTTTCGGTATATGGCGCTCTGCCACGCAACGGACAGGCCGAAGACGACGCAGGGCGGCAATGGGGGAGCAAGTGCGCCCGCGGTTGGGGCGGCTAGTGCCACTGCGGCCAGTGGGGCAAGTACGCCTGCCGCCGCGCCCCCACCCACAAACTCAGCCGGTTGCGGCGAGAATCAGGTGGGTGGAGGCACCGGATCACCAGGGCCCGCCTACACAACACCCCCGCGTGTAGACCGATAATGGCGCAGCCATCAGATCTGCCGTAGAAAAATTGATCTGCCCAGCCCACGACCCCTGCCCTGGCTTGAGACGCGGCCTGCTGATCGACGTAGGGGACGGCACATCGGGGCCGCATCCTCGTCGCACCATCTGATATGCCGGTCCGCCCGGACGAAGTTCTCGAAACGGCGAAGGGGTCCTCAGGATCGAGAGTCCCTCGGCAACGCATCACTAAACCGTACCGATGTGGATCGAGCGGCCAGACTAGGTGAAGTCATGCGGCTCCCGTAAGAATTCGGTCAAATCACCTTTTAGCGGCTCCGACCTCCGGTACCCTTCCTACGAGAGAGATCCTTGTATGCCCTTGCGGCGCTAAGCTTTAAAATTGACTACTAGATCGGAATTCCAGTAGAGCAATGCCGGAGAGAACCGCCAGGAAACTGCCATGAGCAAAAAAGTGTTAGTCGGCGTGGCCGCCGTGATGGTAGTGGGCGCAGTCGCGAGTTACGCGAGTCCGTACTGGACCATCTACCAGATGCGCTCAGCAATCGAAAAGCGTGATGCGGAGAAATTCTCCACATACGTTGACTATCCTGCGCTCAGAGAAAGCCTTAAAGCCCAGCTGCTGATTTCGCTCCAGGGCGATGTAGCATCTTCTCCTGAGTTAAAAGACAACCCATTCGCCGGACTCGGGCAGATTATTGGCCTCGCTATGGTCAACACCCTCGTGGAAACCATGGGGCCCCCCGCTGGGGTGATGGCTCTGATGGCCGGTGAGAAGCCTGGTCCGAAGCCCTCGGCGCTGCAAGCACCTGCACCAGCCCCGGCACCAGAGCCGGACACACCTCGCAAAGACGCGGCAAAGGACACATTGCGGTATGACGTCTCGTATCGAAGTTGGGATTTGGTACAGGCCACAGCTACGAAAGAGAACGGAGAACCCATCACCGCTGACCTTCGACGCGACGGTCTTTGGTCCTGGAAATGGGTAGGCATCAAGATTCCCGATCTGTCGAAACCATAAATGGCTTCGACCGGCGCGCCCGTTGACATCGCCGGGCGAGCCGATCTTGCTCCAGCGCTCGATGCGCGCGAATAGCCCTTCAATGCGAGGATGGTAGCGGTGGTTGACGAACCCGGGCGGTCGTGTCGTCACGGAAGGGCCTACCGCTGGCCTGGAGAACCGCCACCAAGTCTTCCGCGCCTGAGGGAATGAAGACGTCGGAATCGACAGCGTCGAGGTACTACGGCAGGCCTTTTTCGGTCTTCCGAAGGATCGATGGCACCGAAAGGCCCCAGCCGAAGACGAACGGTCCATTGCGGGCGCCGGAGTCGTAGTTCAGCGAGAGTTGGGGTCCGAAGCCTGAACGGCATGGGCTGACGGCGATGGGCACCGACATCGAATCGGTGCTGGTCGCCGGGTTGGCGGCGAACTTCTTGCCGAGACCGCGGATCGCACCGCCGCTCTTTGGCAACGAGATCGAGGGCGTGGACAGACGCTGTGTCCCGTGATCGCCCGCGTTCTCGCCCGCTGCAGTGCCTATATCCATCGCAGGGGCTCCCGTTTAGTGCGTCTTGCTTTTACATGGGGAACCGCACCCAGGCGGATCCGAGCAATTGCTGGAGCGTAGAAGCCACCCGGCGAAATCCAATTGCACGAAATTTAGATCTGATGTGCACGAATTTTTTGCTTCCATCACGATTGATCGAGCGCCTTCTTAAAATAGGGAAGAGAACTGGCGGGCCGGATTCCCTTGGCGTTGGGATTGTCCTTTGGCTACCGTCGTAACGATTCGGTAGTTCAGGAGTAGAAATTTTTCCCATCGGCTCGCTCGAGTTGGTCAAGACTTCTCGCCAAGACCGGTCATTTGTGATTGGAGGATTTCCCTGCACCTTCAAACCCCACGAAACGATTCATCTAATACTTCTGGATGGTTGTGAGGATGCTTCATGCTCCTAAGCTTCAGAAGCTGAATTCTGGAAATGGTGGTGGCGTTCTTCGTCTTACATATTTTTCCACGAAGAAGATGCGGGGGAATAGACCGATGGCGGCCACGGGAACTGCGACACTGACCAGGATTGACCCAACGGATCCGGCAATCGAGAAGCTGCAGCTAGCTGATATAGCGCGAGTTGCGGCGTACAAGTTGAAGACCGCCCATCCGGGCGTAAGGTTCACCAGCGGCCGCCGCACACTAGTGAATCAAGCTGAAGCAATGGCAGAAAACGTGGCTCAAAATCGCGATTGGATCGAGCAAACATACTTGCCATCGTCATTGCGGTCCCAATGGCAGGAGTGGGTTGATCGGCACACGGAGATTACGAAGTCATCCGATATCGCTGCGGGGTTGCTCGACATTTTCAAACACGCCACTACTGAAGACCTCAATCGCTTCAGTAAGCATCTCTCTGGCCTAGCCTTTGATGTGAAGCCGATGGTAAATTCAACACAGATAGTTGCGACTATCAAAGCGTTGCCTGGCCTCAAAAAATTCCTTCAGAAGGAAGGAGGCCTTGTGCGTTGGCACGCCGAATTTTAGGAAGGCAGCTGGTCGTTGACGGAGGAGCAGAGCGTCAAATCCGGCACCATCCGCTATCTAGGAGGCATGAGCTGCGCAGAAATGCTTGCCAAACTCGAAGGCGAGCACGTCATCCTTTCCTATACGAGTGAGACAGCACATGCCATCCATACTGCACAAGATCGCCTGCCTGATGGCAACGATCATATTGACCGGACCCTCCCCAGCCGTTGGTGTTGAGATCTACGATGGGCTCTGCGACGCTTCTGCAGGCTTCGCCATCGGTCCGGAGCACTTTGTCGTGGTTGGTGACGAACGAAATGTCCTTACCTTGTACAAGGCAGGACAGAGAAATTGGGTTCGAGAAATCGATCTTTCCAACTTCCTCAATACGAAGCCAAAGAAGGAATCCGACTTGGAGGGTGCAGCGGCAATCAACAATCACGTTTACATCATTTCATCGCACGGCAGAAACTTACACGGCGAAATGCAAGAACGTCGCCATCGGTTTTTCGCCGTCGAGATCACCCCCCAAACCTTGACTGTTAGAACGATAGGGAAACCCTACGCGAAACTGTTGGACGACCTGCTCGCTACTCCAGGACTCAAACCGCTAAATCTTGCGAACGCGGCCAGCCTACGACCCGAGGAGCCCGGAGGACTGAATATAGAAGGACTTGCGGCGACGAAGGATGGCAGCCTGTTGATCGGATTCCGAAACCCATTGGTAGAGGGCAAAGCCCTCGTAGTTCCGCTCCTGAATCCTCGTGAGGTCGTAGACGGAAAGTCTGCGCGCATCGGAGAACCGGTGCTTTTGAATCTCGGTGGGCGTGGGATACGGAGTCTCGAGCGAGTCGGAGATGAATACCTCATCGTGGCTGGTCCTGTCGCGGACAATGGCACATTTGCGCTGTTCCGTTGGTCCGGTCGAGAGGGACAGCCGCCTTTGGCGTGGAATTCCGATCCTCTCGCAGAATTGAGACCGGAGGGGCTATTTGCCGTCCCTGGCACTTCGCAGGTGCGGATTCTTAGCGACGACGGTGGGATACCACAAAACGGCGTGGAATGTAAAAGTCTTCCGCAATCCAAGCAGTCGTTCCGCAGCATTACGATTACACCGTAGCGAGAGGGCATGCCGTCTGCCTCCACGATTTTCTACTTGGAGGCTAAATTCGCAGTCTGCATACTGCAAGACTGATTCCTCAGGTTAGCTCCATGGCGTTCTAGTAACGAAGGAGAAAGCTATGCCTAATAGCGAAATATCTGGAAGGTGCATGTTTGTTTGGCAACTTGGTCCTGTGATAGTCGCCGAGATGGGCGTCGACCGCATGGTCGAGAAGGCGCAAAAGGCAAATCTGAGCGGCGTCTGGATCAAAGTCGCTGACGGCGCGGCCCGTTTCGCCAACGTAACCGGTACGCGTCTTGACCAGTTTAAGGAACTGCGGCGGAAATTGAAGCAAACAGGAATCTCGGTGTGGGGATGGCAGGTTCCCTATGGCGGGACGGAGGGCAAAGCAGTGAGCGAGGCGGATCTTGCCGCAGCCTTAGCGGAGGAGTTGGATCTCGACGGAATTCTGATGGATGCTGAAGGAGGCAGCGGCTTCTTTGTAGGCAATAGCAAAGTAGCGAACGCTTACGCGGAACGTCTGGCGGAAAAACTGCTGCTAAAGGGGCGCGGTTTGGCGATGTGCGGAAACGATATACCGCAAAACTTTCCCGATTATCCATTCGAGACGTTTGTCAGCCGCGCCAAGTTCAATGCTCCGCAAGTCTATTACGGCGGGAGCCCCAGTGTCGAAAATAGACTTTCCCGTGCTATCAAGGCCAACAAAGCATGGCATCAACCGCTCATACCCGTAGGTGCTGCATGGGTGGGCGACGGGGGCGGCTGTCAATCACAGTCGGCGTGTGCTGAGCGTGCAAGAGAATTCGTGCGGCAAGTAAACGAACATGGTTTTCAAGGATATGGATTCTGGCACTGGATGGGAGCACCCTCGGCGTTCTGGCAGGCCATGTTCGAAACGCCAGCCTGACCGCGACCGTCACGCACGGAAGGCTGTTCGGTATTACTACCGCTTTGAGTGCCCCAAATTCGACCGGCGCACGCCGCATCCTGGCCTCGGTTAAGCTGGACTCGCCAGATTCGTTCGATCTCCGGGATCCTTGCATGGCTGGGAAGAAGGGCCCGTGACCTTCTGTTTCTGATTGGCAAGACAACACATCACTTTGGAGATATCGATGCCGAACAATTCAACGCGATTGTTAGCTATAGTCACACGCAGGCTATTCTTTACGCTTCTTCCGCTTCTCGCTATATGCCTCGCTCTCGCGGCATTTGTTTCCCATAAAGCCTACATTGTTACCGCACTGGTGATTGGTGCAGGCTCGATAGGCGGCTTTGTCGGCTTGCAACGGCGCCTAAAGGATCTGACAGAAGATGATCTGGAATTGCTGGCGACGTCATGGTTTCACACCTCGTTATCACCACTAGTTGGCAGTGTCTTGGCGCTTTTGATGTACATTCTTTTTCTTTCTGGGCTTCTGAGCGGAAGCCTATTCCCTTCGTTTATAGCGGATGATTCTGGAACTCAAGATGGTTTTTTATCGATCGCAAACCAGCATGCCAGAGACGGCTTTTCCGGCTATGCGAAACTCCTCTTTTGGTCATTTGTTGCTGGTTTCTCTGAACATTTCGTCACGGACGTTATAGGACGATTCGAAGGCGAAGCAATAAAATTCAAATCCCCGACACCGAATAGCGATCCAAACGAGTAACGTCTTCGATCGCGAAGTGAAAGCTGCTCAGAAGCAACTCGACAAGCTTCGCGCCGATCTGACAAAACAGGTCGCTGCCGGCAAGAAGGCCATCGCCAAGGCAGCTGCTGATTTGAAGAAGCGGCAGGAATCGGCACGCGCAGCCCACGCTGTAGAGAAGGCCGCTGCCAAGGAAGAGATTGCGGCCGCCAAGGAGAAGGCAACGGCAGCCAAGGCGAAGGCCAAGGCGGCGGTGAAAGCCACACCGTCGAAGAAGGCCGGCAAGCCGGCAAAGGCTGTCAAGGTCGCTAAGGTGGACAAAGCGGTCAAAACGGTGAAGACAGCTCCGAAGGCCACCGCTAAGGTTGCTCCGAAGGCGAAGCCGGTCGCAACGGCCCGCCTTGCGAAGGCCTCGAGCGTTAAGGCGGTTGCAGCCGTAGGGACGCCGGCGTCGATGGTTGCGACTGCAATCGCGTCGGCGTAAGCAGCTCGGTACGGTTCGGAAAGGGGCGGCAGATTGCCGCCCCCCCCTTTTAGCGCGACATCGCGCATCTGACGCGGCAGCCCAAAGATTTGAGCGCGAAAGCATTGGGGGCCACGTCCCTGCAGATCTCCGCCCTGGATCGCTGGCCGGTTGCGCAGCGCACCGCCACCTATCAGGCTACGTTTGTGACCCGCCCATGCCCCCAAGCTTGATGATTGTCTGCGCACCCTGCGCACGTAGGGTTCGACCATCGACATCTCCTGCCGATCATCAATCAGATGACCTGGCGCCCCTCACGCCGATTTCTACGGCCTCCGGTCTCGCCTCCTTCCGAATTCCACTAGGCTGCAATGTATACACTTCTTCACGTACACAATGAATTCCATGCTGTCGGGCACGGAACGTTCTTCGTCGGACATCTGCTGTGTTCAAATGGAGGCTGGGCCAAGCCCGACGCCGACATATTTCAGTGGGTTTAAGACTGCGGATCTCGTCGTCCAACGCAGATCGTGAAGGCCATATCTGCAGTTGAGTCATCGCAGCTCTGGAAAAAAAATGTGGACATGGCAGTCGTATCGCACTTCGACACGGATCATATCAATGGCCTCGAGCAACTCCTGCTGACGAACCGTGTTCGTAGCCTCGTGTTGCCCTACGCAAGCTTCCGCCAACGGTTGGCGACCATTGCATCGGCTCACTCAAACATGGAACCCATGTCGCCGCAACTGGCAGCCTTCAGCATCGACCCAGTGGGATATCTAGAAGGACGTGGGTTACTTGAGCAGATCGACAATATCGTCTTTGTTGCCGGCGGCGAACCCGGCGCACGCGATGGAGGTGGATCCCTCGATCCACGCCTGTCCGAGGGGGAAACTGCTACACGCTGGTCCAGTACATGGAACGATCCGCAATACGTGCGAGATTCTCGCAGCAGCAGCGGGGAGGTCCAGTACGGTGTTTTGCCGCACAACGCGCCGGTGGTTCTGCCCCAGTTTCAATGGGAGTTTTCGTTTTTCAACGCTGCGTTGCCAGACGAAAAAGCTTCCCGCTCGCGCACCAGCATCGCCGTCATCCAGGCGGAAGTGTCAGGCATTCTCCGTCGCAATCGCGTCCTGAGCAATGACGCAAAACCTAAGAAAGACTGGCGCCTGGAATTGAAGCGCTGCTATACAAAGCACTTCGGCAATAGCGGCCCCGAACGGAACAACATTTCGCTCTGCGTCCTCGCGCGGCCAATTGGCGGCGTTGACATCACCCCCACACGTCCGTACTGGACGATATCGCGGGATACGGTCCCGCGCACGCGGATTACAGCCAATCCGTTGTTCACACCTACCACGTAGACCTGCCGTAGCTATCGAAAGCAGCGCGATCTTCACCAAATCCAGAGACAGGGCCTCGACGAGCACCGCGCGTTGATCACACTACAGGAAACGCGTCGATTCCTTCCTCGCGTTGCCTAGGTCATAGTGCTTTCGCACTGGAAATCCTTTCTTTGCCACCGAACGCCGACTGCGCTGCGCCAGCGCTTCAATCTCGATATCGCCTACACTATCGGCCAGCGGGTTAGTAAATTGGTCCTGCACGCAATCAATTCTCCAAGGCCAAACGGACAAGCTTCTCAAGGACGCTCATCTTCGAATTGTCTCCGCCTACAAGTATTCCGTTGGTCATAGTGTGCAGATACAACTGAACGAGGGGCAGTTGCAGCAGGCCACCCTGGCTGGCAGCGCCATCGGCGCCGTAGTGCATAACGTCACGCATGCCGGAAAGCGCGTCCCCGGAGCCGTTGACACCCCCTTCCGGCGGCACAAAAAGCCGCACCCACGTACCACAGTCTTGCACCGGCATCTTCAACCCAATTCGCTCGCCACGCGTTGAGTGTCCAGGTCTGAACATCGAGATGTAGTACGGTAACAAGTTGAAGTCGCGGCTCTTGGAGAGAAGCCGGCCCTTGCCGCCGTCCTCTTTCTGTGCCGCCCGGAAATCGTCCTGTGCGGCGATGGCCGTTTCGATGTCCGGATACGCGTCACTGAGAATAATTTTTGGAACGAACCTACCGGCCCAGACAGTTAACCTGTCGCCCGTCTTGGCGTCAATGACCCAAAACTGCCCATCCCGAATCCAGTCCTTTCCGCTCTCCTGCAGGAAAGGAAGCTCTGATACGAACTCCAAAAGCGCGCTGGGCCTCCCCCACGGCGTTCTGCGAGTCCGTGTCACGTACAGCGCGCCACCCTCAACCATCACGTCGACAGCCGCCACCATCTGTTCGGGTGCCTCGCGGCCTGCCTGCCTGATGCGCCTTGTAGCAAGAAGTGTCAGTTTCCGCGGGGCTGCATCGGGCAGCGATGGGACCAAGACCGGCTTTTTCCCCAGCAGCACCTCCTTGAGCGATAGTTCTATGAGGCATCGCTTGAGAGCTTCCTGCAGTTGCCGAGCGCCCGAATCCTTCGCCTTGCCCGGTCGGAGCGCTGCAAGCGCCCCGGGACCATAGTCGAGGCCCTGCGCTGATACTTCGAAAGTCGCTCGCGCAAGCAGGTTGTGAAACTTCGCTTCCGTGTACGGGTCCGCCCTCCCCTCGCCTTTGGCCAGTGCCGTGTATGCAACCTCAGGCCGTGCCGGCTGCATGTTGCTGTCCGCCCCCCCCTTAGCAACAAGGCGGATGCTCCCCGACTCCTCATCGCCCTCGCCATTCAAAAAAAGGTAGTTCAGGTTGCCATCTAGTTGCAGCGGTACACCATCCGCGACCCGCACATCCGGGACCGGAAAATGCGTTTTCTTGTTGCCTGCAACATGATAGTCAGGCAGGTACTCGGGGAACTTCACCAAAGGCGCTGTGGCGTCATGGTCCATTGCTTCCACAGTGACGTTCACCACGATCAAGGGACGCTGCAGGTTGGCCAGCGGCTCAAGCGGAATGTACGCGTCGTCTACGTAGTGGGTCGCAGCGAAGGTTTCGCATGTGAAAGGAATACCAGACTTGGTGAACAAACGAGCCGCAAACTCCGTGAGAATGTTGAGATAGTACAGGCGGGTGCGCCTGACTTTCTCGCGGTCCAAGCTCAGTCCCTCCATCGGCTTCTTGCGCGCGTCGACCTCGAAAAAATCGCCCGGGACAATACGGGTCACTGCTACGAGGTGGCCCTCGCCCGCCATGGCGAGACGCGTGACAGCGGCAGTCTCTGAGTCCGCCGAAGTCTTCCGAGCAAACCGCTTTGACTTGACATCACATAGCAAGAGACCGTGCTTCATGTTGACCTCGAACTCGGCTTCCGCCAACTGGAGGTACGTCTTCGAAGCTTGGCTGACGCTGCCCAGATACACACCCGGTCCAAAGCCACCTCGAACAAACGTGTCCTCTTCGAAGGCTGCGGATTCAATCAGCTCCTTCAGCAGCATAAGCTCGATGAACTTGGCTGGCTGCGCGGCCACGGCGGCCAGCATCGAAGGGACGTCAAGCTTCGGGCGACGGCCAAGGTACCAGGCGTCTTTGCCCGCCATCGTGAACGACAGCTTCGAGGCGGCCTCCCCATCCAGTCCAAGTTCCCTCGCGATTTCGGCTCGCACAAGCTTTGCCCTGTCCCGGAAAAACCCTGCGCCTCGAGAAGCCCCTTCTTCGGCCTTGGTCATCACCAGCGGGATAGGTACAAGCAGACCACTTTGTCCGGCCTGCCACTTGGCAAGATGCTGCGCTGCTTCTACCACTGAGCAACTGAATCGAAGCGCGTTCAGCCGCGCACGTGCTGTGATCTGTGGGTCGAGTGTTTGGATAGGCATTACTTCCCCAGAATTGCGTCACGTAAGTTCCCATTGGGCATCCACCCGGCATCGCCAGTGTTCTGAACGTACATGGCCATGAAGCGAATCTTGCCACTCACTGAAAACTTGTGAGCACCCTGCAAGTTGACGTACAGCGAGTGAACGGTGGCATCTGGTAGCAGCTCACGAAGCTTGGCGTGCTTCTTCTCCGCGGTCTCCTGCAGCTGCTGTTTCTTGAGGCTGTCGGTGTTCCGGGTCCAGTTCTTCATGTCAACAGCCACCCACACATCTGGAGCGGGCCGCAAGTAGTAGTCAAAGAGCTGGTAGAGCTCGGCATAGAGCGGGTGCTGTGCCGGCTGGATATATTCGACCGGTCCGCCACCCAACTGCAGGTCCTTCGCCCAGACGTTGAACTGCTCGCCAACGTACTGCTCAAACTCGAGCTCGGCGATGTAGCCCTTCATGATTTCAGTCACGAACCAAGGCTGCGGGAGCAGGCGCTTGGTCTTGTCCGCCAGACGGAAGCCGCGCCACTCCTTCAGAAAGTGGTGCGTACTTTTCGAGAGTCGCGATACCAGGCTATCGGGCGCCACCATGCCCGTCCAGTCGAATGCTTCCGTTCCGTCGTCGGCATCTGTGATCACGAGGTCGGACAATCCGGCCATAGAGAACTGCCGGGTGTAGATATCAGCACCAGCTGGCACTTCAACGAAGCACCCGTCTAAGTAAGCCTCAGACACTCCGCTGGCCCGCAGATCCTCCACGTACTTGACGGGGTCGGTAAACATAGTGGACCGGAACAGCTGCTCCCACGTCGTGCGGGCTGCCGGGTCAGACCGGAAGCGCGCGGGCATCGAACTAGTGAACTCCCTGAACGCCACCGCCTTTTGCAGACTCTCTGTGTGATGACGCTCCCGTTCGGCCACGGACGCAAAAATGCCTGTCTCACGGTGATGCAAGGCCAACCTCTCCAGGACGGCACGTTGCGCCGGAGAAGCTCGTTTTCGCAGTTCGGGAGCATGTCGCAAGCCCAGATGCACCATCCGAGCAGCCTCAGAGCTGACATAGAGGTACTGGCACAGCATCTTTCCGTAGGGACGTCGCTCGCCGCGGCCTAAGGCTTGAAAGACCGTTCGGGTGATGTCGATGACGTGCTCTTTACGCAGGCGTTTCCAGCGATTGCGCGAGTACTCAAACAGCAGGTCGCCTTTGGACATGGCCGCCCACTCCGGAACGTCGTCCCGCAGCACCTGCGCGAAGCTCTGGAACATCTCCATCGAGAAACCGCTAGAGCCAGGCCGGGTATGCCGTGTGTAATATGGGTCATTGAGCAAGCAGAACAGCTCGAAGTCGCGTTCAGTATCATGCTGCCTGGTCAGGAAGTTGATGCCCCGAGAGGCCGACGCGTATGCTGTCCAGAGCAGCACCTTCTTGCGGCTAATATCCAGCGCGTCCTCCAACTCCTTGTTGAACTGCCCCTTATCGTCGTCCTCCTCGGCAGCGCCAGTCTTGCTGCGGTCCTTCTTGCGGAAGCGTTCCGCCGAGTACAGGACGATATGGATGTCTTCAGCCTGTCCAAATTCACGATATGTCGGGAGCGCCCGCGGCTTCACCACGAAGTAATCGCCCGTCGTGTCTTTCTGCGTAACAAGCCCGAGCGAGGAGTTGGCCAGACGAACTAGACACTTCTTCACATGTTGGGTGGTCTGACATAACACCAAGCCCGAGCGGATGCTGGTCGCCATCAGCTTGTCTAGGCTGGCGACGAGGCCCTGCAGTTCGTTGCGCTTGTGTCTGTTCAACTGTGCATAACCGAATTCACCCCTTTTTGGACGAGCTTCGTCAAACAGTTGATACAGTCCCTTAAATGCAGTCGAGGCGTCAAACGTGGGGGCCGGATTCTCGTCATCAAGGATTACGACCTTCCGCTCCCGCTTGTTCAGGAACTCCAGTGCACGGGCACCGACCACCTCCAGTTCGTCGTCGCCCATCTGCGAGAAATAGCCGCCGCGCTCTTCCAAATGCCGGCGCAGGTGCTTCGTATTGAAGGCTCCCGAGGAGGCGGAGTCCAAGCCACCGGTGGCGCTCATCAAGTACACACCGTTCGTGCGCCCAAGGGCTCGAACAATGTCTTCCTCGGGCGTCGCTCGCAAAGAGGTAATGGTAAGAGTCAGGCAGATGTCCGCTTCCTTGTTGTACTCCTCGGCTTGGTTGCGGCTCTCTTCCAGAGTCACCACGGATTTGGTGTGTTCGAAGAGGAATGAATCGGTGAGCAACTCCTTGTCGCTCACGTCGATCTGCAGTCCCTCAGAGGTTACCTTGCCGTCAAACAGCCGGCGAACATCTGAGCGGAACTTGTCTAGGCTGGGGTACCGCTCCTGGTCCACCTTGGACATCTCGATGACATCATCCCCGCTGGTCACCGCCAAAACGCGTGCCATGAAGACCACCAGGCGAAGATAGTCGTACAAGCTGTACAAACCCTCGGGGATATTGCCGTCGTGATACTGCAAGCGAACAGTTTGGTGCGCTGTGTCTTTTGTAAGCTGGACCTGCCGCAGGAACTCGGTGTCCATCACGCTGGCGGACTCCGAAAAGAAGGTCTGCCCTGGTTGGTCCAGCACCTCCCCGTATGTCGAGCGACTCATGGTGAAAAATTTCTTGTTCACCACAAGGTCGTGCAAGTTCACGAAAACATCGTAGTCAGAGCCTTGGCCTGGCTGGCGGATGGCCTGCACGTATGAGCGAATCCGCTGTAGGACTCGCGCCTTTTGACGGAAACGCTTGAAGTCGGCATGGGCGTCATTGCGCTCGTGTAGTTGTGTGAGGATCTGCAACAGTTCGTTGTCGGTGAAGCGTTCCGCCATAGTCGGACGCTGTTCGGACAACTTGGCGCGAAGCAATTCCACCTTCCGCTGCGATGAAATGAACGACGCCCTTGTGCGTTCAACTTCCAGCTTAAACTCGTCTTCTAAGCTCTTGCTGATACGGGCGAACTCTTCGAGGTGGTCGTACACCTTTTGCGCTAGGCCTCGCCGAGGACCAGACAGCTCGAGGCGCTCGAATGCCATCGGCCACTTCAGGTCGAAGTACTGGAAAAATTCCGTGATGACCAAGTTCAGATCATTCCGGCCGCCGGAGTTAACCACCGACTTACGCTGATCGAACAGGTACCAGTAAGAGTCCTCCTCCTCGTCAACGAACGTGACGACGCGGGTGGAGTCTGGCCGACGGGATACCAACCGGCCAAGCTCGCTCTCGTCTCGATTGAGCTCCTCCAGGAATAGCGGCAGGTTTTCCCACTCATGCTGTTTGAACCCGCCCTTCCCGTCAGCCGCAAAGACTTTGTGTGCCACCTGCGCCTTGGAAGCAGTGCTCACTATGATGCCGGGCGCATCGAGGAAGGCCTGAAGTGGGTGGAGGCGTCTCACTAGCTCCCCCACCTCTCTAGTTTGCATGTACCGCTCTTCGGCTCGGTTGGCGGACCGACTTTCCACGTCCAGTTGAATCAGCTTCCAGACAAATCTATCGGCCAAACCGCGGGCCTGCCGTGCTGACTTCAGGTATGCGGCTCTCGTATCCTCGTAAATATCGTCCGTCGGAGCCATACCGAGAAAGTTGGACTTCTCGCACGAGACCGCTTTGGCACGCAGCTCCTGAATGCGGCTGCGGATGCTCTTCTCTGTGTCAGCGTGTTTGGGCGAGCGCTCCATCTTCGCAACCACTCGCGGATTTCGCTCGAACCAGTGCACCAAAGAAAGGCAGGCGCTGAAGAAACTGCAGTCGTTAATGTGGTAGTCAATCGAGTACAGCCGGTAGACCGGAATGTCTGCACCACGCTTGACCACCTCTCGTTCGAGATCGTCGGCATAGCTACTGCGCTGCTGATGGGTGCGCACTTCGCTGCTGAACTGAGAAACGAGCGATTGCAGAGGTGCGATGAAGACAGGGATAACGTCGCAGTTGTGGAATAGCTCGATACTGAAAGCTGCAGCGTTATACGTTTTTCCGATGCCCGTGTACCAGTTCAGTAGTTTGATGAACGGGCGGTCATTCGAGCGCAGGTAGGGTTCTTTGAACCCCTTGAGAAAAATCTCCGACGCAGTCCGGGATTGCTTCTTGGTCATCTTGCCGCCTCCGCGGCGTTTGGCGCACGAAGAAGTTTTTAAGAAACTCACCGATTTCCGGCAACCGCTGCCAGGCTCCAATAGCCAGCAGATACGAGCTACGATGCCAGGCAGGGCAGGTTTAAGTCGCTTGGTGGACGGGCAAAATGGAGCAACGCCGCTATCCAGCCGGTAATCGCCAACCGCCAACACTCGATTTTCTTTGCGTCTGCCGGCGGCCGACAGCGATTCGAGCTGCTACAGAGCAATCCCCGTCCTCACGGACGCTTCCGCAGGTTGTCTGACAGCGGCTAGCAATAGTCTGACGCGAGCTTGTGTAGACGCCCATCCCCTATTTGGGGGAAATAACTGTCCGCAATAGCATCCCATACTACGGGAGTCGACCATTGCAGAACAATCTAGCCGCACTTCGCTATCGGCTTTACCCAGCGCCTACACGTCGAGTCTTGCTAGTCGAGTAGCTAGTCGGCGACACTCAAGGATCTCATCTGTCTGCCTCTTAGCGCCCTCAGAAGCGCTCTTTCCGAAGGTCCCAGCACGGGCCAGAAGCGGCCGTCCAGCTTCCACCCGATGTGTTCGCAGGAACGCTAGCATCCTAGCAGCACTCGCTTCTCTATAGTCGGGCAGTCGCGTGCCGCGGCACTACAAACGAACTTGATCATGCTACGGCGACTCGATTCTCAGCCGTCCTCGTAACAAGACGCACCGCCTCAGCATCTACATCCTGCCTTTCCTCCCACGCCACAAAGGCCTCGTCCCACCCGCGCAACGCGGGTCGGTATTTATTACTTGCGGTGACTAAAGCATTCGGCAATAATTTCAGGGCCTAGCATTTGTTCGAATGTTTCTGAACCGGGTTGCGGGTTGCAATCCGCCTTGATTTTTTACCTCTCTGGCGATGGGAGCCGTTCCGTCCCGCCGTCAGTCGACGGCGCGCCAAAACGGCTCCCATCGACGCTCTAGTAGGCATTGCTTGTGCGCGACTTAAAATACGAGAAGAGTGCAATAAGCAAGCAGTTAGAGAGGTTCGCCTCTCGCCTTCGCCTTCGCAGCCCATCTCTGTCGCGGACGAACCGCCTCCTGTTTCTGTGCGGAGCGAACCGCAGTCCCGGCGTCCCGTCTCCGCGACGACAGGCGATTAAGCGGTTCATCGAGAGCATGTCGCCTGACTATCGGGTGATTTACGCAGAAGGCGTATTCACGGAACTGGCTAAGGTCGGCCACGGAACCAACGCCTTGGATATGGAGCATGAAATATCTGCAATTGCAGATCGAATTCTCATTGTTCTTGAGAGCCCTAGTGCGTTCTGCGAACTCGGAGCGTTTGCCCATAAGACCCTTAGAGAGAAACTGATAATCGTCAACGATTCCCAGTTTCGTGGAAATGGTTCTTTCATCGATACCGGCCCACTTGCTGCGGCGCAAGAATGCAAGTCACCAATACTTTGGTATCCGATGGGGGCAGATGGCCTACTAAAGACGGATGGAATCGGCGCAATCTTTAGCGATCTAAAAGCAGCCGTTGACTCTAGACCAATTACCATCGGCAAGCCCGCCAGTTCAGATATCGCAGATCTGTCAGCCAACAAGCTGAGTCTCTACTTTATCCATGACCTCGTTTTATTTGTAGGGCCACTTACTTATGCTGAGCTCATCGATGTACTCGTTGCCGCCTTCGGAAAGAAGAGTTTCGACGCGGCGAAAAGCTTACTCGGAATTCTTCGCGAAGCACGATTAATTGTGAGCAGTCAAATAGGCGGCGAGTGGGTGTTTCAAGCTACCACAAGCTCTCCATTTCTGCGATACGCGACAGATACGAATGCATTAATAGCCACTTTTCGGCGATATCACCTCCAAACAAGCCCAAAGCGATTTTCCGATGAACATCGTGGAACGCATATCGAACGAGCTGTCGGTACCGCAATCGCTGCTTGAAAGCGCGCTGCGGCTAGCTCACGTTCGATTCAGAAAAATCAAAGTCGCCAAACGCTCCGGCGGCGATCGAATAATGATTCAGCCTGCGTCCCAACTTAAGCTTATTCAGAGTTGGCTTGATGCTCGCATTCTCTCCAATTTACCAATAAGTAGCATTGCGACTGCGTTTGAGCCAGGAACGTCAATTGTTAAGAACGCACAGGCCCACAGCAAGTCGAATTACTCCGTCCGAATCGATTTATCGAATTTTTTCCCATCGATTCGCTCGAGTGACCTGAGGTTGGCCCTGTCAACGGCACGCGAGGCATTGCCCGACTGGGCATTCGAAAGAGACTGTGACGCAGTCATACGCAACGCGTGCTTCGATCGGGCGGATAAACTGCCAATTGGCTACATGACCTCGCCGAGAATTGCAAACGCTGCTATGTTCGCGTTGGACACAGCTCTAGAGACGACTGTATCTCGCGACTCTGTTCGCTTCGGCCAGGCGGTCCTCACTCGATATGCAGACGATTTCGTTTTCTCGACAGATAAGAAAGGCGCGTGTAACGAATTTTTGACAGAGATGCGAGGCTTGTTGGCGTCAACACTGAGCCCAAAATTGTCGATCAACGAATCAAAGACTCGGTTCATGAGCCGCAAAGGTGGAACAACCCTGATTACCGGATTGCGCGTGAACAACGATGGGGATATTGGTATCCACGCAAACTATAGAGATCACATCCGGTTGTTGTTGAAGTTATTCTCGACGGGGCGTTTGGTGCCGACAGAGAACGAAAGCCTGCGCGGCCACCTTGCATTTGTTGAGCACGCCGATCCGGATTTCTTCACTCGTCTATCGTTTAGATACCACGCAGAGATAGCGAAATTGCGTGGGCGACCCAGCTTGAGCTCCGTTTGAGCTGCTTGACGCTCAAGATGCTGAGGCGCCAATTCGGTTTCTTCACCGATCCGGCCGCAGCGGGCGACACTGCAATGCGGTAACCGCGCCCCCGCTGCGACGAGCGCAATATTGCAAACCTCCTCCGTCTTTCCTGAATGAAACTCTTCCAGCGAGCTCGATTAGACATACGTGGGCTGAAGCAATTTTGCCGGGTACAAGCTTCAGTTCTTGGCTACTGTTGATCAATGCCATAACGGCCTTTGGCGGAAGCGGCAAGTGGATGTAGCGGCTGCAAAGCCTGTGCTGGCAGCCTCGTAGGCACTTTTGTGTAACGAACCGCTTGGCTGAATTGCTGTTCGTAGGGCTCGACTCCGCTGCCGGCTCGTTCCAAGAACGAGAATTCCCATTCTAAGGGCACTCAACTCAAACCGAATGGATTTCGGCCACCCCTAGTCGGGCGACAACAAGCGTCAACGTGGCGTGGTTTACCAAGGGCAGATGCCCTCCCGCTTCGCATCGAATTCCGCCTCTACCGGCGATCGCCTATCACAGGCTGGCCCCCGGCCAGCTCGCTTTACCAAAGAACATTTACCGCCCTACTCTCCCCGAGCCATCGAGTTTTGCCAATAACAAACATTATCGATACCGATGCCTTTCTATGGCAAACTGAGTCCTGTCAGTTTACGACTCACCGCAATGTCCCCACCTTCCCCCTTCAAACGATTCTGCTACGGATGCCACCATCCTGCCCGACGCGCCCCTTGGAAAGGGTGTCCGTTAGAATTATGCTCCGCGTACTTTGAATGCAGAAATAGTGTCGATCTGCGCTAGCGTTAGATATAGGGTCATCTTATTTTGACGTGTACCCGTTTTTCTTAACCATAGTCGAGTTTACGAATTCCTCGACTTCCATTCGTATTTCATTCCAATGCCCCAATAACTCTCCGCTTTGAAAATACTCAACCATTGGCCCGTATTGATGTTGCCATGCCGTTTGGCAGATTCCCGGCTCCCTTGCCTTGAAGACCCGAGTGCATCGAAAGATTATCAAGCTGCCTCGTGGAGTTTTTTCCTTAGCATCAGCAACGTATGTCAGGGCACCCCAACCCTGATCTGCGGGCGGCGCTCGCTCATATTCTGTTAGACCCAGGTCCGGCCGGTGAGTGATTTTTGTCCACTTATCTGCTTCAAGGATCGAATCCCAACGTACTGGATCTTCTTTGCCGCTCCCCATGAGATGAAGCTTCACGAGAGCGTCATAGGTCGACGGCGTAGTTGGCGGGACAGAGAAGTACCTCGAGAAATTAAATATAAACTCAAGTCTTGCAATTTCAGAACTCGTTGACTTGGTGTATGCGAACTTAATAGTGGGACGTATCCGCATCACGGCATCGCCGAACGGGATAATTGCGTTCCCCTCAGCATCATAATGACTGTCGTCGTTGTCGGATATCGGATTTCTAAAGACCCTCTTTTCCAATAGCATCGCACCCACCACGCAAACAACAATCAACATTACCCCCATCAACATTGACTTGTTTTTCATTTACTAAATGAGTCGCTTCGAATAATTTAATCTAGCTATCTACGCCGGAGTACTATGCCCCGTTTGGGTTCTACCAAAACTAACACGCATTAACTGACACCGCTCGCATTGGACGAGCAGATCCTGCTCGACTGGTCAGACTTCACGGTGGCAATGCACGATGAACGGGTACAGATCCCGAATCGGCGTGCCTACGTCGCCTGCATCGAGTCCCTGCGTGGCATGACCGACAAGAGCCAGGAGTAGCCACGTCTAGGCGCCGTGCCGACTGGAGTGACATACAGATCCATCGGCAGCGCCGCAGCGGCCGGCATGGGACCTCCATGATGCTATTTGCTCTCCGTTCCCGGCAATCAGGACTCGCAGCCTCAAGCCGCGTCGTGTTGTGATTTTGCAAGAGATCCGTGCCCTCCCCTTGTGCTTGCGGGAATAGCGGGGCTAAACTCCTTTCCGTCAGTCTCCCTTGGAGCTGAAGTGGTGCCAGCACGAGCTACTTGGCTGGTTCCCGTGTATGCCTTCTTCGGGCGAGCGGGGTTTCGAAGTTTCCGAAATCTTCCTGAACACAGGATCGCTCATGCCCACGACTCTCGCGCGTCGGCGCGCCAGCGCCTTTCAACTTCAATCCGGTCGTTGCTTCTATTGCCACTGCCCCATGTGGGAGCAATCCGTGGAAGCTTTCGCCGCGACCTTCCATCTCTCCACCCGACAGGCTCGACACCTTCAATGCACGGCCGAGCATCTGCACGCTCGAGTCGATGGTGGCGGTGACTCGCAACGCAACATCGTGGCCGCTTGCCAGTTCTGTAACGCCCAGCGACACCGTCGTAAGGCAGCGCGGGACGCAGTGCATCACAAGGGCCACGTTGAGCGCCGAATGGCGCGCAAGCAGTGGCATGCATCCTGGGTCTTCGAGAAGCTGATGCCGCCAGGTGGCTCTGTCACGCCGTTACCCAAGGCGCCGCCGATGCCGCGCGGGAGCCCACACTGAGCCGGCACGAGCCATTCCGTGACTAGGGTATGCCGGTCAAGCCCGACACCGGAATCGACGACCGCCCCATGCCGGCCGCGGCGCCCACCCACGACGACACTGTCCATCATCAGGTAGCGAGGTAACACCAACGTTGCGATCGTCAACGATCTGGGTAGCCAACCTAGGTTGGCCGGTGGCCACCGCTGGCCTCCTCGATTGCCCGCTATCGCACAGGCTTCGGGCCAAATTCAATGACGACGCATACTCCTCGCGATTGCCGTGAGGCCCTGAGCCGCGCCAGAGCGTGGGAATTGTTGGGCCAACGTCGGCGTGCGGCCTGGTCAGAGCGTCCCGGCGCACCCTCCGCTCGCACAACTATAGTTGCGTCCTATTTTTCGTCCGCTCCGCTGGCACCCAATCCCCCCAAAACCCTTGATCCGGTGCGCTTCCGCGCCGCCAAGGCCATCTGGCTTTTCCCAGCGAAAGTTGTGTTCTATTTCCAGTTTCCCACCGAAGTTGTGTCCTATTACAGGCGATCTGACGTGAGGAGCAGGTTGCTCCAATGCGTTCGCCGATTCGAGATTCCGGCAGGTGACCGGACGCAGCCGGCCCAACGGTTATCGGGCTTAGGCGGCACGTTGGCAACGCCGACGCCTGTCGACTGGCTCAGGCACGCGGCCCGTTTCAGCCGATAGAACACAACTTTAGTGGGAAGCTAAGGCACAACTTTAGTTGTGTCGGCGTCCCTGGAAGTCGAACCTTCTGATCTAAAACATCACTACAGAGATAACTCCTATTATCTTTGCACCGTCACTAGTGTGACTACGGTCGTCGCCCTCGCACGACCCTGATCATCTGTTCCGCGACGTCCAGTTCTACCGGGTCTGCCTGCCTGGCTCGCTTTGCACGCCAGCTTTCGAAAGGCGCTAGTGCCGCACCCGTACTATCCGCAAATCCACCCGGATCGCGCAACGCTCCCCAAACGTTGCCAGCACCCCAACACCCGACGCCATTCTGTTGGCGCCACCCCACCACTCGCCGCACCACCGGCAAGACCCCACGCGCCGGCGCACCCCCTCCCCCTAGCCGCAAACC
>NZ_DBHKYV010000061.1:0-39137 GCF_057315035.1 Cupriavidus sp.
GGCGGCGATGAGGCGCGAGATCAGGGGCAAGGCAGACATGCGGACGGATCGGCGGGCCGGTCCCGCGAAACGAGAAACCCACCAACAGTAGTGAATATTTTGTCATTGGAGGGGGGCCCTGCGAGAGAGCCAATATTTGCGTGCGCCGGGCGTTGGATTGCGGGAGCGTAGCGACGCAGACAGCCGTTTCCTAGAGGTACCTATCGGCCATCGTGCGAACGACGACTGGCCGCTCCTGGGCCGGCAAGCGACCGCTTGCCGGCCGGCTTCCTTAACTACACTTCGGTTTGCTCCGCCATTTCGAGTGCGTCATCCACCTCGATGCCAAGATAACGCACAGTGCTTTCAAGCTTGCTATGGCCAAGAAGCAATTGAACTGCACGTAGGTTCTTCGTGCGTCGATAGATTAGCGAGGCCTTGGTACGCCGGATCGAATGCGTCCCATAGGCTGAGTCGTCCAGACCGATTGAGGCGACCCACCGGTGGACGATCCGCGCATACTGTCGAGTCGAGAGATGGGGAGATGAGTGCAAACGACTCGGAAAGAGATAATCTCCGAGCTTCAGCTCGCGAGTGCGAATCCAGGATTGAACGCTTTCGCGTGCCTGTTGGGTGATCTCGAACTGTACGGGATGATGCGTCTTCTGCTGCATCACGGTGGCGCGGGTGCCGACCTGGTTGCCGACGCAGATGTCCTGCACACGTAGGCGAGTTAGGTCACATGCGCGCAGCTTGCTGTCGATGGCAAGGTTGAACATCGCCAGTTCGCGAACGTTTGACGTGAACTGAAGCCGGGTTCGTATTGCCCATATCTCGTTCAACTTGAGCGGAGGCTTCTGCCCCGTCAGCCGTCCCTTGTTCCATGGAATCCGTCGCGTCGGGCGGAGGAGGGGGGATTCCATCATGGTCTCCTTTCATGTGAAGGGAGACCAAGTCTGCACCTTCTCTTGCCAGGAGATTACCGACCTTCCTGTCGTCGAAGCAGTTCCGCCAGTGTGGGAAATGGCCAGTCCTCGTCGTCATAACCAGCCGGAAGGCCGAGGTGACGATCGCCGTCCGCGCATTTGGTCCTGTCCCCAGGAAGAATGACTTCAGTCACCAAGATCCCAGGTCGTTCCATCTCGAACAGGAAGCGGCTGCAGATCGGACAGTAGCCTCGGTCTCGCGGCTCATCGTCGCCAAGATCCATTTGGTACTCGTGAATCTGGACCCTGACGCCGCACTTGCAGGTGATTGGCTCGATGTAGTTCATGGACTCTCCTAGGCTTGGAGTGCCCAGTGAACTGGTTCGACGCACTCACGTCCATTGATCATGAACTTTTCGGCTTGGATCCGCATCGCCCGAACAGGGCACGAACTACTCTGCGCAAACAGTGTTGGAGCCGTCTGTAATTGCCCCCTCATGCGTCCGCGCTGCATACATTGCAGGTTGTGAAGCGGATACTCGACGGTCTCCGCTCGACCCTAAGCGGACGGCCGAGATGATGCGAGGCGTATGACCGTTCTGCGATGTGGATGCGACGTTCAAAGTCCCCATACGTGGGCAAGGGCAAACGGCTAGAGAAGGCAATACGTGGTCCTGCCGAAGGACGGGTGTTTTAAGGAAGATCAATTGCAGTCATTATCTGTGCTCGCGTGGGATGCATTGATTCGCTGCGTCTAGAATATCCGACTTCGGAAAGGAGAATGGGCGTCTGTTGAATCAATTTCCTCATGAACGGCGCGACCACTTTTCTTTCTGTCTCGTCGAGGCCTTGTAGATAATTCATTAAAAATCGAACATCATCAAAACCGATTTGCTGAAGTTTCCAGAAGAAATTCTGCACGAATGCTGGACCGCTCCTTGGAATCGCAGAAAACCTTGAAAATTCAAGTTGGTGATTCGAAAAAAAATACATATTATCATCGACTACTCTGAGATCATCTGTTTTGCCTGCATGACCCCAAAGCCCTTGTACCCGACGAAGCTGGTCAGGCATTGGTTCGAAGATCGACTTGTTTGTAGGTCCAGACCAAATGGCTATTGTGATAGTTAGCTCGCTGGGATAGAATACAACATGAGGCGTATATTCTGGAATGAATAGGGTATTTCCGGCTCGATGCAAATATTCCATCTTTAACTTTAATCGAGATTCATCGGCAGAAACCCGATTGAATATCAATGATGGATACGTGCCAAGCGCTGCCACACTCGTCAGCAGAGTATCGTCATGGTGGTGAATTGTCGTGTAGGCTATATCATCTCCACCTACTAGGCTGGTGGGGCTAAAGAAATTCATTGTCACGCTAAATCCGTATCCAAGCAAGATGGGTAGATGGACATCGACGCTCGAGCTTTTGATCGCCAGAAATCCGGGTCGCATCATGTTCCGTTCGATTACTTGGAACCAAAGTTTCTTATTGGAGGCAATCGATTGAAGATGTGTGACACAAAGTTTATGCGCCTCTATGCCTCCGCGATATCTAGAGAAAATAACGGCGATATTAGATAGGATCGCATCAAGCTCCGTCATATTCACATGCCCGTCGGTAGACACCAAGTTTTGCCATGGGTCTTTTGCAGAGTGGTATCACTCGAAAATGCACACACCCGTCATTTGGCATTATTTGTAAAACACCAGCTATATCAGCTTGGATATACACGTCCAAGGTGGGTATTAAATATACTTCCGACCTGGCACAAGCGATTTTGTAGTGCAGCACAGTGACTCCAGCCGCGGAAATAATTGCATGCCAACCAAGCGGTTCGCCGTATTGCGAGCGCCAATGGGAGAAATAGAGGTCAGCCTCACTTGGATGGAAACCAAATCGTGGATCGGAAAGGGCCTCATCTCGAGGGTGAACATGAGCGACAGCGCGTCGGTCGAGGCGGACCATGGAAGTGGTGCCCCATAGGACTGATACTTTCTTGGGCTTCGAATTGATCACTGCGGCCTCACACTGCGCAGCATTCGCTAAATCGAAGAGATCTCGAGCATTGACTCGCTTAGTCGAGGCCATTTTGTAGAAGCTCCCGATACGCAGACAGTTGCGCACAAGTCCTCGGCGCAACGATAACGTCGCGCCCGTCGACGCTGATTATACGTCTCGTGTACGCCTCAACGAATTTAGCAACTCCGACCCTCCGAATATTCTCTCGATGCAACATATTCCCCCCAAAGAATATCTCTCGTAGGACGATTCGATATTTCTCCCGTAGAGTTTCATATACAATTGGACTGCAACGGGAGTCTCTTTCAGAAATCATGAGAATATCTATCGGTGCAGATGTTGGTATCTTAAGACCATCTCGGATGGTGGCTAGAGAGATGCCCCGCTTCGATTGAGATCCAAGTCTCGACTGCACGCTGGCAAGAAACTCGTAGATCGCCTCCCCACCAATAATTTCTGCGGGCGGATTGTGAATGTAGACGGCGGAGATTGGCAGCGATTTTAGTCTTCGCAGACTTTCGCCAAGGGAGCGAGTCAGTCCCTCGATGGAATAGTCGAGTTCGGGCACTGGCTTTCGCGAGATATCGACGCCGACTTTAGTATATACTTCACTTTTAGTACCCGATAGGACGGAACTCAGGACTTCTTCCGCGCGACCCATCGCATATAACGGGGCAGTGTCGTAGCTTCTAAAGCCTGCCTCGAAGGCAGCTTCAATGAGCCGCTCCGATTGCCGCTCATTTCGGCGACGGGTCACGAGACCGTCAAATTCTCCTGCGGCCCGCAGTGTGCCGAAAATCAACTTCGAAACCATGGACTTAGATGAGCGATGGGGCGGACTGACAAAAGGCCGCACAATACGGTGACGTCTCCGGTGGGGAGGCGATAAATCCATCAATCGCTTGATGAATTCGTTCTCGCGCAGACGTGACGGAAACTTGGCCATCTTTAATATACGGGCAACGTCGAATATATCCGTCTGCTGATACGTAAAGTCTCTGTGATTCGCATGGTCGATGTACACCGACCGAATCACTGATCATTCTCGCGAATAACTCGAAACTATTCGCAAAGCGTTCCTCTATTTGGAAACTTCCCGAGAGCAGCTTGAAATCGCGCGCTAGCTGAAGTAAATAGCTTCTGGGCGATACCCCTTTATGGATAAGCATCTCCTTGGAAGCAGCGAGGAAACTAAGGTCAAGCCCCCCCTTCGACCTTCGCGCGAATTCTGCGAGTTGGAGCACTTCATTAAGTGACAACGCATAGAACGTTAAGTGAACAGAGACGGAAGTTAGGTCGTTCATTCGATCGTAGATCCGAACTGCGTCCTCAAATGCGCGGACCGATCGGCCAAAAAGTCGTGCCCCATGGGATTCGGCCGACACAGTGATGTGCTGCAACAATGGAGCACATTTCGTAAGCGTTGAGAGTGGGAAAGCAGGTCGGGCCGCCGTCGTTACTGATGACGCAATTCCGAACCTTGAACTTAGCATCAACAAGCGCCGTAAGTTTGGATGGTCAGTAGGTTCGCCGCCAGTGAAGCAAAAGGCCCGGACACCTATTTCTGAGAGACGACTAGCCGTCCACGCAAGAGTGCTCGGATCGAGATCATGTAGTCCGCGATCCGCTCGGAAGCAGAATCCGCAAGCAATACGGCACTTGTCAGAGGTGCTCACGAAGGCAGCATTGAATTCGTCAACGGTCATTACTGAAGCCCCGTTGCATCCCATACTGCAAGTTCTATAGAACGTCGATACAGGGCACAAAGCGCTGGATGAGGGCGAGGCGACTTTAAAAAGTAAACATGGGGCTGTGGTGGCCCACCGCAGATTGCCATCGCGGGGCACGACAAGCAGTCCGAAACTGGGAAAAGTCGTTTCGTTGATCCTTTGAAATCTATCGATTCTTCATCAAGCGCCGAAACGTCATAAATGGATGTGGGGTCTGACCAAAACAGGTCAGACAAACTCATCTTGGCACCGGGAAGCAGTGCGGCGGTGATGGAACCATCCACCTCTTCTAGAACTTTAGGAACGCGAGCGTCCAGTGCTTGATATACGCGGTCAAGCGTTGAGTGAACAATTGCCCCCCTTGCGAGTGCTCTGCTTCGTGCTCGAAACAGCACCTCGGCGAGTTTATTACCGGATACGGGAAATTCTCCGGCTCCAGGAATAGGATTGTTAACATATATGAACTTAAGTCCGAGGACATTGACAATATAGTCGATGCATTCATCAAATCGTTCTAGATTCTCGGGCGTCGGTGTTAAATTGGCTCCCAGATATACGCCCTTCAGCGCCTGAAGCGCCTGTATGTTTCGTTGGAGCTTTTTCGAATAATCTTGTCCACCAAGCAGAGTGCGATGCTTGTGATTCGTCTCCGGTGTTCCGTCTATCGAGATGCCAATTCCATACCCGAATTTCTCGTAATGTGCGAGCATTCGGGCGGTAAGTAGTACACCGTTGGTAACGAGTGTGCGCTGCACTCGGTCTACCCTGTATTTTTTAGCGAAACGGTCACAGAGTGCATCGCCATACTCCATGAGATCGAATCTGGTAGTGGGTTCCCCCCCAAACCATTGAACGGAAACCTCGGGCATACCCTCGTTGCAGTGGAAGAGGAATTCGAGCCCAATTTCCAGGTCTTCGGCAGACATATCAGGTTTGCCGGAGTTTGTTTCGACGAAGCAGTATGAGCACTTCAGGTTGCAACGATCCGTCAGAACTACGCGGAATCCGGAGATTCTGCGTGGACTCGTAGGCAAGCCAAATTCACGTAAGCGCCGGCCGACCGCAGCAATGGCTTCCTCTCTATTGCCCGGCACGTAGCCATCGCATCCGACGTCGTTCAGATACCTTTCGATCTCCTTCGCCTCCGGCTCGCCGGACAATAGGTGGTACATCTCCTCTCCGGACAGAAAAACTGTTTCCAACGACAAGGGATCGAGCAGCGCGTATTCGCGGTCCTTTCGGTAGACAAAGCGTCCGCGCCAAAGTGGTGGCAAGGGATAACTGGGAGGACGCAACATGATCGTTTGCATTTTATGCCACTCCACTAAATTCTTCAGTTTTGCTTCCCTTTTTTTGCCTTTTTCTCTTCCTTTCCCTCAGCCTTGTCTAGCTCATCAAGTATTCGCCCTATTTCATCTTCATAGTCGAATTCGACCTGCTCATCCTCGCTAGTTAGTACTTGCGTCGGTATGCTCAACGACTGCGCGAGCTCTTGGACGAGTTGTATGTGTGCCTCTTGCATGCGCTTCGTATCCCTCTGCCCTGCGCCGTCGGCCAACACGATAATGCCGGGCAGTGTTGGATTTGGCGCGATGAGAACGATGCCGTGCGGCTCTTCACGGACCGCAATGATCGCGCCTTCGACGGGTATCCACGCAACCTTTTCCTTAATCGCCTCCATGATTTTGGTTTGGCGATCCTTGAACTCCTTCCTATCGCCGAACCACACCCCAGCCTTATATTTGGACATCGGGGTCGTAACTGGGATTAGGTGATCGGTCTTCTTGGGCCGGCGCTCGGGCATATCAGTCCTCCGTTTGGCACAAACACAATAGAGACAAGTTGGCGCGAGAGAAGTGCAGCGCCGCGGCTCGGGGGATTCGACGACTGCTCCTTCGTGAAAATCCCCAAGGGATAGTGCAGTACAAAACAACGAGGTTGTGCATCGACATCTGTGGGGAACCGCACACTAGCAGACGTGAATGTCTGGACTGCTTGGCGCCGACACTCAAAGAGTTCGTGGCAAGCAGCCGACGTCTGAACGTCCGATCGACGGCATTGGCGAATGTCGCCTCAAGCTCGGGACCGCCGCATCTACGGAGAAGTGTGACCGGCTGGTATTCGGCCGCTCCCACCATCCGCTGGTTTAAGGACGGATGGCAGGAGGTGGCCGACTCCAGGCGGCCGAGGGGAGAGTGCGCCAGTCGGCGCTACTCGACCCTAACAGTGCCAAGAGTGAGGCAGATGACGCGTACCAAAAGCAAGGCAGTACTTCGAAGCCCTTTGCGCCTTGATAAGCGATGGTCGACTATCGAAAAGTGGTTGGGCAATGCTCCGCCATCTATATGACGCCCACAATCGGACTGCGACCTACACGGAACTCGCCTGCGCCGCCGCACGGGCAGGCGCTCAAGCTTCCGATGAGCGCCCGCACACCTATGCGAACCTCGAATTCGGCAAGCTCGTAGGCTACTGGGGCAGGCAGTAGGGATGGGGTTTCTGCCTGGCACCAAGCGGGAGACGCTGTTTTATAGTAGCTCCACCGGTGTGGGCCACTCTGCCACGCCCGCCGGTGCCGAATTCGAGATGGTCACGCTATCACGAACTCGCCAAAGCAATCGATCGGTTGATGAAAGACGGGTCATTCGATGCATTTATCAAGCAGTAGCAAGCGGAGGATGAAATGTCCGAAGAGCTAAGGACTTTGAAGGCCGGCCGATACACACTGGTTGCACGTTCCATTGACGCTGGATTCCGCGGGGTCATGTTGGGTTGACCAGCAGAAGGTCGTGGATGTCCAAGGGGCAACGATCGACGATGTCTGGGGCAAGCTATGGGACACGCTTTGTGAACGGCAGATTTCGCTTGCCGCCGCGCGACGCGGCGCCGATCCGACCGAGAAGAAGCAGCCAGGGCATTTCTTCGCATTGAGCACCAACTCACGCCGGGCCACAAAGCAATGCTCAGGGCGCACTTGAAGGCTGTCGACCAGAGGATTACGCCAACCGAACTCGCAAAGGCGGCAGGCTACGCCAACTATTCGGCCGCCAACCTGCAGTATGGGCTCCTTGGAGCCCTGCTCTTCGCGAAAATGCCGAGCGAGTTGCAGAAGGGGAACAACGGCGCGCCGGTAATGACGCACGCAATCGCTTCCCAAGAGGACCTGCGCGCGTCCAGCATGGACGAATGGATTTGGCAGACGCGGCCTTACATCGCTGCAGGCCTGGTGGTCGCGGACATTCTTTGATCTCGCTTGCGAATGTTCTAGTTCCGGGCGCGGAAATCGGAAAAAAAGGGGACGACCGCAAAGCTACGCTCTGGGCGGCCGGTGCCTGACGCGCAGCAGTCGTTCGAATGGCACGTCGGGACTGCGATCATCGACCGCTACTGGCCGGGTGCGGCCCGACGCCGAGCACAACCGAGCGTTCCTCCTGGGCCCGTCCGCGTGTGGCAGAAGACGACCCATCTGCGTCATTCGGCTATCCCGAAATCTATGGCGGCAATCTGATGTAGTGCGGCCTTTCGGATGCATTCCATGTCAGATGTCGGCGCGGGCGGACGGCCAGTTTTGGCCGCCAATGGAAGTGATTTAAACGATATATGTATCAGATTTAAGGTAAACGAAACTCGCAGGCAAGCGCCGCAAAATTCACTCGACCCGCTCATTGTCGCGCACCAGAAGTGCACATGAAAGGGTCGAAGTGAACAAGCTCCAAATTGTCGGCAACGCTGGCCTGCGCCAGCTGCTAGCGCTTCTCTTGGTGCTGGCTCTCATCCCACAGACAAATGCAGCGGTTCCGCAGAAGTTCTGGTGGACCGGGTACGTCGGGAATAGTGGCTTCTTCCAGCCCACGGCCGAAGCGGGTTGCGTAAACCTCGACCACACCATCTATCTAAATGTTACATACAGGCTTGACCGGTGGAATGGTTCGAACTGGGTCTGCGCCGGATACGTGAATGGCGTCCTGCTGGCGGACCCGTATACCCGGGCGATGTATGAAAAAATGTGTGGTGCTAAGGGAAGCCTGCGTAGATCCAGTGAACGGCGCCTTCAATCCTGCGGCTTTTCGACGCAACCCACAGCTTCCACTTGATGAGCAGTGCCCCGACCTTCCAAAGGCGACAGCGAACGCTTGTCCAGTGGGGAACCCCGTCTCACCTCTTACGGGTCAGAAATTTCAGGCGGAGCCGGCTGATTTCCGGTCAGCAGGATCTCACACTCTGGTGCTCCAACGCACGTACCGATCCGAGATGGCAACTCACGGGACGGGGGTGCCCGTTGGATATGCTCCCGCAATCGCGACACTTGGAACGGGGTCACCTCTTGGCCGCGGCTGGCATCACAACTGGGACCGATCTCTCAATCTTTCGTATCTGAACGATACCTATCCAACCATTTCGGCTCTTCGAGACGATGGGACCATTGTGCGCCTAATCAGAAATGGACAGAAATGGGTGGATGCTGACGGCGCTGTGCGGGATCGGCTTAACAGCGCAAGCGGAGACGTTCAAGGCGAAGTTTGGCAATACTATGTCGCGGCTACAGACTCCGTTGAGTCCTACGACGCGAGTGGCCGCCTGCTGCGGGTGACTGATCGTAATGGCTGGGTGAACACCCTGACGTACACCACTGAGCCGACTTCGGACGCACCAGGCGGAGCAGCGCGGCTGCTTGAAAGCGTGCGCAACCAGTTCGGCGTGACACTGCGGTTCTCCTACGATTCGAGGAACCGCCTCATTGCGGTGACCACGCCGGATGGCAAGCAGATCCGCTATGGGTACGACGCCGACGGCACCTCCACAGTGATGTGGCCGGACCAGATCCTGCGGCGCTATCACTATGGCGAGGATATTTCGGGGTTCACCTTGGCGTTGCCGGGCCGACTGACGGGCATCACCGACGAGCTTGGTGCACGCTACTCGCGATACAACTACGCCACGACGACAGGATTTGTCACGAGCGAGGAGCATGCGGGCGGTGTCGACAAGCTGTCGTTCAGCTACGGTGCGAATGCCACCCTGGTGACGGACGGCAATGCGCTGACGCGCAACTTCACTTACCAACTGGTCGGCAAGCTGCGCCAGCCCACCGGCGCATCCGGTTCAAGTCTGATTGGCGATCCCTTCAACACGATCCAGTACGACGCCGGTAACAACGTCAGCCGCACAGTCGACCGTAACGGCAGCGATACCCGTTACAGCTACGACGCGCAGGGCCGCGAGACGCAACGCATCGAGGGCTACAGCACGGCCGACGCCAAGACCACGACCACCGAGTGGCATCCGACGTGGAATCTGCCGCTGAAGGTGGCTGCGCCGAGTCGCGTGGACTATTTCACCTATGACGAGAAAGGGCAGGTGCTGACCTACGGTTGGTATCCAACCAACGACTCTAACGGCAGCCAAGGGGTCAATGCCCAGCCGTCCGGCGACGTGACGAGCACGATGTGGACCTATGGCGCAAATGGCTTGGTAGCTACGGCCATCGACAAGGTTGGGGACACGGTCACTGGCCACTGGACGTTCACGCACGATGCCCAAGGCAATCTGGCTTCTGTGACGAACATGGCGGGGCAAACCGGATCCGCCGTGCAATATGATGCAGCGGGCAGACTGCTTGAGGCTGTGGATGTCAACGGATCTCGGATTAAATACGCTTACGATGTACGCGGCCGCATGACCGACGTCGATATCGACGGGATCCAGACCAGATATGAATACGATGCGGTGGGGCAACTTGTTGGCATTGTCGGACCGTACGACCTTGTGACGCGCTATACCTATGATGCCGCCCACCGACTCATCCAAATCCTGGACAACATCACGATTCCTGAAAGGGTCAATGATTCCAATCTGGTCAGCCCCTTTGCGGTGGAAGGTGCTGCCGCACCTTCGTCGCTGGCCTATGTGTCCAATCGTCTGGCCTCGGGCTGGAATGCCGTGATCCGGTGGCTGAAGGATTGGCTCTCTGCCGTCATTAGTTCGGCACACGCCCAAGCGATACCATTGCCGAATCAGTACGTGCCGCCGATTCGCCCAGGGCAGAGCATGCCGACCTATCCGGGGTCGAGCGCCGCGTCTGACCTTGATCCGAGCCTTACCCGAGAGAAAATGACTCCCGGTTTGTATGTCTTAAGGTTTTTGGTAAGGGTGCAAGAAGCGTGTGGCGAAGCCATTTCCCAGGTTGTCGACAAAAGTGTTCAACAAGAGCGAACCGCCCGGAGACTGCGACTGGAACAAGTACACACAACTACGCGACGCCGTGGAGGCAGAGTGCAAAAATGCCGGGGCATTTAGTTGCGGGAGCACAGATGGACCTGAGTTGTTGCAGTACAAACGCGATCAGGCACTACGTTGCGCTATGGCTCGCACAAGGATTATGCAGACTTGCTTCAGAGGCGGTGACCCGGAACACGAGGTTCCCGAGAGAAACGCTTGGCGGGCCGTTGCCAAGTGCGATTCGTATTTGGCAAAACCGTAGTTTGGAGTTATGAATGGACACCCAAGAAATCGCTAACGCAATTATCGAGGCTTTCAGTGATGTCGAGCCTCCACCGTTGTGGTCCATTGTTAGCAGCAGAGAGGGTCATGAGCCCGCTCTTGTTGAGAAGACCTTTGCCGGAAAACTGCGGGACGAGTTGACGGATGACGAACTCGATCGTGATCCAGCACTGTCCTTCTTCTCCGCAGAGGCATTTCGATATTTTCTTCCAGCCTACCTCATCCGAGAACTTAACGGGTACGAATTTCAACAGAACCACCTGGCTTTCGTGCTCACGTATGGCCTGACGGATGACGAGCGAAATAAACTTGTCAATCCACGGCGGTATGGGAATCTTACGGCTTGGGATAGCGCGGTACACAAGTTTGCACCGCTGACGAAACAGCAGGTAAAGGCGATCGTTGCGTTTCTCAAATTTAGAATGGAGAAAGATCGGCAGGATGATCCATTCGACTACCAGCTTGTATCGGAGGCCATGACAAATTATTGGCTCCCCCGAAGCGGTGAGTGAGCTCATAGCTGGCGGTTCATTTCATCGCCCCTCCGTATGAAGTCTCAATGCGTACCAAATGCCATCGAAAGGCGGCGCATTTGAGTTCAGATGTCAGAAGCCACAGCGTTCCCGGGTGTGTCAGTTCTTGGTTGCACAGCAGACGCTCGCTGATGAATCGGGAATGGCGGAGTCTGTTTAGGTTTGTTTGATGCCTGCCCTTGGCTGCAGAATTCCAGGGGTATGAGGGCAGGCGTTGAACAAACCTCAGGGGAGGAAACCGCGGAGTCCGGCGATGTCGGTGATGCGGGCTATGGCGATTGATGGGTTGGCCCCATCAGCGGCGTCATGGCTTGAAGAGGAGGCAGGCCATCAATCGGCTCCTGCCATGGCGCGAAGGTCGGAGCAGTTCAGGATCGCGTGGATACCCAGTGCATGCAACCTGGTCGAGGGAGTCGGTGAGCGCAACGCTCCGCTTGCGGCTCCAGATTCCGAAGAGCCGTCGGTTGAGTGGTAGGTGTGGAACGTGTGGGCTCATGCCGGAGCTCGCTGCGGTGGCGGTCCGCGGATGCACGCGCTGCGCGGGATGACCTCGATGACGAGCATCGGGGCGCCACAGTGCCGGCAGACGAAGGACGGAGGTGCGGGGACATCGGTATCGTCAGGCGTAGCAGTCACCGCCTGCACGACGCTCAATAGCGAGCGTATCTTGACCAGATTCGCGCGGCGCACTGGATTGGCAAGCAATCCGTAGTGGCGGATGCGATGGAAGCCGCCCGGCAGTACGTGCAGCAGGAAGCGGCGCATGAATTCTCCGACGTCCAACGTCATGGTCTTACGGCGCGTGCATCCCTTGGCGCGGTAGTCCTTCCAGCGGAAGGTCACGCCGCGTTCGTCGAGCGAGACCAGGCGCTGGTTGGAGATCGCCACGCGGTGCGTGTAGCGCGACAGGTAGGCCAGTACTGCCTCTGGACCGGCGAACGGTCGCTTGGCGTAGACCACCCACTCGGTGGCGCGTAGTGGCGCCAACCATTGCGCAAAGGCGTCCGGATTGGCGAGGGCGCTGTACTCACCAAAGAACTGCAATTGCCCCAACGTGTGTGCGTCCTGGAGTGCATCGAGGAAGCGCCGCCGGAAGAGGCGGGAGAGCACGCGGACTGACAGGAAGAAGCCGGGACGGCAAGCGATCCAGCGTTGCCCATCTGGGGAGAGACCGCCGCCCGGGACGATGCCGTGTACGTGTGGATGATGGGTAAGTGCCGAGCCCCACGTATGCAGCACCAGGGTGGCACCGATCTGCGCACCGAGGTGCAGCGATGGTCCGCAGAGTGTCGGCGGCGACGTCGAACAACAGGCCATAGATCACCGCCTTGTTGTACCAGGCGATGGCGCTGATCGGCGCGGGCAGTGTGAACACGACGTGGTAGTACGCCACGGGGAGCAGATCCTCAGTGCGCGCTTCGAGCCAGCGATGCGCGGCGCTGGCCTGACACTTGGGACAATGTCGGTTGCGGCAGGAGTTATAGGACACCTCAAGGTTGGCGCAGCCGGAACAGCGCAGCACATGCCCTCCCAGCGCCGCGGTACGGCACTGTTCGATGGCCGACATGACCTGCAACTGCCCAAGGCTCAAGGAGGCAGTCTGTCGCCAGGCCGGCCCGTGGAGGCGGAAGATATCCGCGACCTCGAGCACGTTGAGCTCGGCGGCGGGACTTCCTAGTCGGAATGCAGATTCTCGAGGGGGCTGACCACCTCGCGCAGCAGATCGGTGGCGACCTGGGCATAGAGCGCTGTCGTCTCCAGCTTCCTATGCCCTAGCAGTACTTGAATCACGCGGATATCGACCTTCTGCTCGAGCAGGTGTGTCGCAAAGCTATGCCGTAGCGTATGCATGGATACGCGCTTGTCGATCTCTGCGGCCTGCGCGGCGGCGTGGACGGCACGGTTGAGTTGCCGGGTGCTGAGTGACTCGATGGGATTGAGGCCCGGAAACAGCCAGCCACCCTCGAGCATCTTGCCCTGAGCATGAGCCACGCGCCACCAGGTGCGCAGGCGTTCGAGCAGGACCGGCGAGAGCATGGCGTAGCGGTCCCTGCGACCCTTGCCTTGTTCGATTCGCAGGGTCATGCGCTGGCTGTCGATATCACTGACCCGCAACGCGACGACTTCGCTGGCGCGCAGGCCTGCGCCATAGGCCACCGCGAGCGCGGTCTGGTGCTTCAGGTTGCTGGCGGCAGCCAGCAACCTGGCGACTTCATCGGGACTGAGTACGACAGGCAGGACGCGCGGCACGCTCACCGGGCGCATCCTGGCCATCCGGTTGGCATCGCAGAGGGTTACCTCGAAGAAGAACTTCAGTCCGGTGATCGCGGCATTCAGCGAAGTCGGTGAGGTGCCGTGATCGACGAGGTGAAGTTGATAGCGCCGCAGATCCTCGGTACTGGCCGTGTCCGGCGAGCGGCCGAGAAAGGCCGCGAACTGGTGCACGGTGCGGAGGTACTGGGCCTGGGTCTTGTCCGCAAGCTTGCGCATCCGCATGTCCTCGATCATGCGCTGGCGTAGCGGGCTGATGGTAGGTGTCGCGACTGACATGGCTGGGCTCCTGTCGGGAAACGAGGCAAGTTGCCTCGGTCCTCAACTTAGGAGACAGCGCAGGCGCTTCAGTCACTTTGCGCATTGGACGGAGGGTTACCGCGCGAGCGGTTTAGTCCTCTGGCCGACTACGGCCCTCCCTTTCGCCGGTCAAACACTGCCCTGATTGCCATCCACGACGATCCAGACGCTCATAGTTTGGGACGGCTTTGGATTTTTTGTTCGCAACACGCTTTGGGGGGTGATTGAAGTGAGATGGAGTTTCACGAACGTGAAACTTTGTTGAGTTTGACGGCAGACCGAAAGGGGCGGCGGGGATTGAGCCGGAGCAACGAAAAAGAGAGAATGCCGTGCCCGCAGCATACCGTTGAGCAATAGCCTGCCGTCCCCTTGACGGAGTTGAGCGTTTGAATCGCGGCGGCTGAGCCCTGTGTACTCGGCTTGATTTCCTTTTCTACGATGAACGTTGATCTCTCGCCTTCATATCTGAGATATTCCGATAGCCACGAATCCACCGCCTCTCGGCCAGCATTCCTCAGAGCATGAAAGAGGCCCGTTGACGGCGTGCTCTTCAATGCGGCGCCGATCTCTTCCATGAAGCGGGGAGCCGCTATCACGTGGAAGCGTTTCTCGGCGTAGATGTTGCCGTCATCGCTGCGGGTTTCGGGCGGGATGATTCCTCTTCTGATGAGCTTGTTGAACGACTCGATTCGTGCGATCTCTGTTACCCAAGATGCGCTGAAACTGACTTCGTTCTTGACGCTGGAAGTCGGGACATGGGCGCAAGGCCGCCGATGCCATCGGCATCGGCATCGGCATCAACAATGGCGGTGGGCGAACCGCCGTGTCTGCGAGCGTGACTCAGCCCCGCAGCGCCATGGCACGCAGTAGTGCATCGATCTGGCCGAAAGCGTCCTGTTGCCATTGGTCTGGGCTGCGATCACCAAGCGCATGAGTGTCTTCGACGAACCGCCTCACACAGGTCGGGCCATGCCCTTCGAAAGTATCGAACTTCTCGGCGATGTGTCGGAAACCACGCTTGCCGCTGGCAAGCCCCAGCAAGGGACGACATTGCTGTGCAAGCGCCTCGATGCCGCCCGGATAGTTCCGTACGCAGTAGTAGATGTCGTAGGCGTCTTTCTGCTTGTAGCGTCCCGCCAATGCGTGGCCTTTCATCGCCAGTAAAGCGGGGATGGAGCACACCGCTATCTCCACTCGGTTGGTTCCCCCGTTTGGCATCGCTCCCGTAATAGCGACTAATTCGTTGAACCGCATCGCGAGATCGGCACCATCGGCACGTTGCACGGCAAAGTCGGTAATCAACGGGGGATCATTTTTGACGATTTCCGCGTCTCTGGGCATCAGGAAATCGACCACAACATCAATGGCGTTTCCACCATCCCGCGCGAAAACTTGGCGAACCAGCTGGAAGCGCCGAAGACCCTCGCGTTGGGCGTATCCATGACCTTGAAGAGCACCGATCAAGGTCGCGTACTCGCCGTCGCCAAGCGCCTCTGCATCTAGGCTGAGGTCCACGTCGAGAGTCCCTACATGAGGCATGTCCTCGTTGGCCAGCAGCAGCCATGGAACGGCGCCACCAATGACGGCAAACTTGCCCCTGAAGCTACCAAGGATCTGTCCGATTTCGATTAGCACCGACTTCACGGCCGCAGTCGTCCGGTCCTCGTACTCCGCGGCCGATTGTGGATCCTGGGGTGTCATTTGAGCCATGAGAGTCTTTCTATGCGCAGGTGTTCGGCGGCCTCGGCGCCTCGTTCACCTGCAATGGAGAGGTCAAGGTAGGTCTGGACCGGACTAGTGCAAATGGCGCCCGGCGCAGGCTCAACCGTGTCAGAGAGTAGTCCCAAGTCCTTCGGGACCGTGACGACCACGTTTTCGCCCTTAGTAGCAGGTGCGAGCTTGAGCGCAGCCTGGAGCTTACGAAGCCCTTCCTCGTCGGCGAAGAAGTAATGCGCGCCGGTTCGGGCGTAGGGGGCAAGCCACTGCGCTGCCGAAAACGACGCGAAGGCTGCGCGTCCGGGACCGCGTTCGGTCCGCAGCGCGCCGCGGGCTGCATCTTCAAGGGCGGTACCATGCAATGGCGTGTAAAACCGCAGTCGCTCGCCTGACGGCGCGGCGTAGCTTTCCCGCCATGCGCTGAGCAATGCGTTGGGATCAGAAAGGACAAGACCGTCCTCCGCGGCGCGCGCCCATTCCCGATCAATCAATGCGGTGCGCACGTTGCTGACGTGTCCAAGGCTCACTCCGGAAATTTCGGACAACTCGGTGACTCGCCACGCGTGGTCCGGCTGCCGCAACATGGCGCGAAGTACCTGGGCTGATTTCGGTCTGAATAGCGACTTGAGTTCGCGTTGCTCGGCTGCTGGTCTGGCTTCTAACACGCGTTCGATGAAGACTCCGCCGAAGGTGATCCGGGCGTTCCCGATCAGATCGAGATAACCAACGTTCATCTCTTCACACAACTGCCGCACTGCGGGTGAGATGTAGGGAGCTATGAATACGGGAGTCGCCAGCGAAGGGTGGCGCATCACGTAATTGCGCAGTTGTAGCAGTGCCGAGCGTGCATACCTCGGTTGGCCGCTTGACTTGCACTCGCAAACGAGCAGATGCTGGCGGCCGTCCACGAGCAGTCGGGCGATCAGATCGGGCTTCCCATCTTTGGACTCACCTTCGATATCGATGCCTTCGATTTGAAGGATGGGGACCCTTTCAAGCAGTTGCCGCAACGCCTCACCACCCCGGATCTCGGTTTCTTTCATTGAAATGACCTGTTTCAGCATTCGTTGAAAATACCATATTTTCTGAAAGACCTCCCCCTTTTTCAATGCAGAGATAGCTTTCAGCGAATGCTGAAATGACATTAATTACTGAAATGGCTTGCAATTGTGCATTAAGAGTACTTTTTGTGCACTTTGTCTCGCTTGCCGCCGTTGCGTGTGGCCAAAGAAGCCCTTGCCGGGCAATAGCGTGCGCCGAGGGCATGGCTTGGCGGCTCCCCGGCACACCGCAGGACGCGGCATCGGGGCATGGCCAAGGCTCGCTCACGCCAGCCGCCGCTAGCGAACCCGACGCCGCCTTTCAACGCAGAGAAGCGAAATGTCCGTTCCCTAGGCGCTCGCTCTTTTTCGGATACCTCGTCCCGATGTGTTCTTGGGCATATAAGCGCAACGGTCGTGCCCCGGCGGACAGTCGTCTGCACATGCTTTCGGGCACCGCCCGGCGCAACAGCTCCGCGATCGCGTCCAGCATCTACTGCCTGAGCCGGCGAAGCCCGTTGAAGTGGTGGAGGTGCCCAAGGTGCTTCCGATGCCGGCCCAGATGAAGCCGATCATGCCGACCGAGGAGGTCGCGCCCGCGCGGGAGCCGGCGGACGAGACCCTGCGCGTGTCGCGCGCCAATGAGGAGGCAAGGGTCGCGCCCACGCGCGAGGGCTATGTCAACGCCATCCAGGTCTGGCCATACACCGACGGGGCGCTCTACCAAGTCTACGCATCACCGGGCCGTGTCACTGTCATTGCCTTGCAGCCCGGCGAAGAACTGGTGACAATCGCCGCCGGCGACACCGCGCGCTGGATTGTGGGCGATACCGCGACGGGTGCGGGCGACGAGTTGCGTGTCAAGGTGCTGGTCAAGCCGGTGCGCGCCGGCCTGACGACCAACCTGGTCGTGATGACCAGCAGGCGGACCTACCTGATCGAGCTGACCGCGACCGCTAAGGCGTGGATGGCCTCCGTGTCGTGGGACTACCCGAAGGACCGCATGCTGGCCTTGCAGCGCCAGGCACAGGCGGCTCAGGCTGCCGCCCCGGTCGATACTGGCCTTTCGCTCGAAAATCTTCGCTTTCGCTACGCCATCCGTGGTGCCAATCCCCCCTGGAAGCCGCTACTCGCCTTCGACGACGGTGCGAAGGTCTACATCCAGTTTCCGCCGCGCATCGGGCAAGGCGAACTGCCGCCGCTCTTCGTGATTGGGGCGCAGGGAGACGGACAACTGGTGAACTACCGCTTTCGACCACCGTACTACATCGTGGACCGGCTTTTCGGTGCGGCTGAATTGCGTCTGGGCGGAGGCGGGGAGACGGTGGGCGATGTCGTGCGCATCGAGCGTACGGATGGCATCGCAGGGGGGCATTGACCATGAACCCGGACAATGCCCCGGAGCTGGGGTCGCCAACAGTGAGCAAGGAGGCGCCCGAATCGTTGGCGTTGCGCGCCCAGCCGCGTCCGGTGACACGGTTGAACCGGCGCGTGCTGGTCGCCCTGGCAGGCGGCATGTCGGCCGCCGTGCTGGGCGCGACGATGTGGTCGCTGCAGGCCCCCGGGCATCGAAACATGGCCGAGCCGATGGCGCTTGATGATGCCGATCGCGTTTCCAGATCACCTGCGCTCGATCAGTTGCCAGCGGATTACGCGTCGCTGCCTGCGACCGATGTTGGCAGGGACGATGTCCCGCAGCTTGGGCCGCCGCTGCCCGGTGACCTTGGGCCCGCCATTGTGAAAGCACAGCCCTCGTTCGTGGTCGGTGACCCACCACCTGGTCAGGATCCGGCTATCGCCGAGCGAGACGCGTTACAAAAGGAGGCGGAGACCGCGGCGACCTCGCCCGTATTCTTTCGAAGCGGCACACAGCGATCGACGGTCGGATCCGAGCCTCCTGTCGCGATACCGTCCCCGACCACCCCTGCGCTCACGCCGACCCCTGAGCCGCGCCTTGCCGCTGCGTTCGATCCGCAAGCGCCGGGACTGGCGTCAACGGCTGCGCAGCCGACCGATCCCGTGACCGCGCAAAACCGGCAAGACCAGAAAGAGATGTTCCAGCAAGCGGGAGTGACGGCAACCCACAATGTCGGGCTGTTGCAGAGCCCAATGTCACCTTACCAGGTGATGGCCGGCACCGTGATAGCGGCGGCGCTCGTGACGGGTGTCCGTTCGGATCTGCCCGGCGAGGTGATCGGGACGGTGACAGAGCCTGTGTATGACACAGCAACCGGGCGCCACCTATTGATTCCCCAGGGCGCACGCATGATCGGGAGATACAACAGCCAGCTCAGCTACGGACAGAATAGGGTGCAGATGGTCTGGCAACGCATCATCCTGCCGGATACCTCCTCGCTCACGCTGGACAACCTCATCGGCGCCGATCCGGCAGGTTACGCTGGGCTGGAGGATGGCATTGAGCGGCATTGGGGTCGCATCTTTGCGGGCGCCGCCCTGACGACCCTCCTAGGTGTCGCTGCGGAGTTGGCGGCCCCGGAGAATCGCAATGGCAATCGCGTCATCATTGCTGGCCGCAGCGGTCTGCAGAGCAGCGTGAACCAGGCCGGGCAGGAGCTGACACGGCGCAGTCTCAACATCCAACCCACGCTGACAGCGCGGCCTGGCCTGCCGGTTCGCATCATTGTGAATCGGGATCTGGTGCTGCGGCCATATTCACCCATCATCTTGAAACGGGGGGTGTCATCCTGAGCACCAGGAAAACGCTACGGCTTGGGCCGTTGCCCAGGAGCGAAAGCGCGAAGCTGACCTTCACCTGCACGACAGCACTCAAGGCCGAGTTCGGATTAGCGTCACTAGCGCCTCATTGCGATTTTTTTGAAGTGTGAGACCCTGATCGACGTATCGATCAGGGACGATCATTCCGCATCCATCTCAGGACGGCGTCGGGGAATGTCTTGCATGTCGGACGTACTGCCACCGAGGGCGGCCAGGCGCTTGGCCGCCTGCACGCGTACGAACGTCTTAGTGGCCTCGCGAAACAGAATCGGCCTTGTCCATGCCTGGCTCGGCTGCTTCCAGAGCCTGTTCGTACAAGGCGTCGTCGATGGTAACTGTCGTTCGTACGGTATCGCTCCCCTCATCAAACCTGATGCTTATGGCATCAATGTTAGCCTCTTCTCGAGGCTAATCTTGGATGACCGTAAGAGATGCGGGTCGTCTCTACTTGAGTTTCGTGCGGTCTCCGGAGAATCCCTCCGTCTCCGCCAGAAGACTGCCCGGCTCCCGCGGGGGCATCCGGCGCGCTATCGGCAGTTGGTGGCCGACTATGTCAGCTATTCCGACAGGTATTTCCAACGGCTGGGCGAGATTCACCTGCGCCCCTGGCGTCGGCTGGATGCGGCCAATGCGGGCATGCTCAGCGTTGAGGTGAGTGGCACGCTCGAGCAGGCCTTGCAGCTAGGATGTCTGATCCGGTCCGATCTCAGTCATGGAAGGCTGTACCCGTTCGAGGCCCCGCAAGTTCGGGGGCGAAGCCGGCGCGGAATTGGGGGGCATCCGGGCCCGCAGAGCTTCCAGGTCCTTGTCGTCCGGGGGAGAAATCTGCTCGGGGCGCGCAGGCAGTCGATCACGCAGACGCTCCACGTCCTGAAAGTGGGGGGGCGCAACCCGCTCAGAAGGAGAAGGCATCTGAGCCCGTAGCGCTTCCAAGTCGTGTACGGCTGGGGGAGTTCGTCCGGGGTACGGGTCCATCCGTGCCCGCAACTCTTCCAAGGCGCGTAGATCCGGGGGAGAAACCCGCTTGGGGTGTGTTGCCATGTGACCTCCGCATCTAGACGAGAAAGTTCGATATCGCAGTAACTTCGCCAGCCCCGTTCACCAGATACATGACATAGTCATGGTCTCTCACCCAAGCGCCAACGGCTACCTGAAAGACATTGCTGCAGCCGTCAGCGCTTCGCGGTTCGATTTTCCTCCAGGTTGGTTGATCTTGTTCCACGAGCTTTACCCAGGCGTAAAGCGGATCCGTGGTTGTGAAGACTGCTGAAACCCTGGCTACCTGCCAATCCGCCATTTTCTCCTCCCAACCGTTCTACTTCCATCATCGCCTCCACGGGCGGGCCTCAGTCAAAGAACGCCACAGCCCTTTGCGCAGTAGTCGATAACATCACGATCTCCGCACAATACTCAGGATGGTGTATGTAACAGCCAATACAGCATAGGGGGCACCGGCGCAAAAACAAGGCAGCATCTGACAGAGCAGTCAATGACGTTGTAGGCGAGAACGCCGATCACCACCCGACTCGTTTCCCCTCACCATCCTGGGACGATCAGATCTCGTTAGAACGGGTAGGTGCATACTTATCCTCGCCGCCTCGTGTATTGGGGATGTTCACATTTCCGTCAGTGACCTCCAGGCTGTGGCGACGGGTTGATCGTCCCGGCGCGTCATTCCTCGGCGCGGCGGAGGCATCCATAGAGCCGACAGCAGGTGCGCTCGCGAAACGCGATGCTTGATGCGACCAGACATCGCACTTGCGAGATGCCGTTCGCCAGCGAAGCACTCAGGATGCGTATCGACGCGTAGGCGCACCACCAGCCTGGTAGCGCTGACTGGTACCGGCGCACACGATCCCTTGGCGCGAATACTGTCTGCAGCGCCGCCATCCTGAAACGCCTGGAGTTTCCGCGCAGCCAGCTACGGCTCTGGTGGGGTCGCTTCTCGTCGGCCCGGCCTGCAAGGACTTCAGTTCGCGAGCGGCCCGCCCACTCGCTCGGCGAGAAACGCGATGAAAGCCCGCACCTTGCGCGAATGACGGCGGTTCGGGAGATATGCCGCGTAGACTTGCGCATCGCCTGCGATCGGCAGCACAGCCCACGCGTCAAAGAGGGGAATCATATCGCCGGCGACGATATCGTTCTGCACGAGCCAGCTCGGAACCAGCGCGATTCCTAGCCCGTTCAACACACCGTCGCGAAGGATATCGAGGCTGTTCGCTGTGAGTCTGCCGCTCACCTCTATCTTCTCAGTGCGCTCGCCGCGCGTGAATACCCAGCTCTGTCGACCCTGCCGGTATGGAAATCGCAGGCACTGATGCTCGGCCAGATCGGCCGGCGCCGTGGGGATCCCGAATCGATCCAGATAGGCACGGCTCGCAACGACGATTCGACGATTCTCCATCAGCTGGCGCACAATCAATCCTGGATCCTGTGCCAGAACGCCAATCCGCACCGCGACGTCGAGCCGGTCGACGGCCAGGTCGAGATACGCGTCGGACACGACTAGATCGAGTGACATACGTGGGTATGCATCAAGAAATGCCGACAGGTGCGGCCCAAGGACAATCCGGGAATACGTGACCGGCACCGACACGCGCAACGTGCCGACCGGTTCTTCACGCGTATCAGCGATGCTCTCATCTGCCTCGACGAGCTCGGACAGCAGCCGGCTCACCTGCTCCAGATAGGTCGCCCCTGCATCTGTCAGTGTTACCTGGCGCGTCGTGCGCGTCAGCAGTGAGACGCCGAGCGACGATTCAAGCGAATCCATCAGGCGTGTGATAGATGAAGTTGCGGTGCCGAGCTGGCGCGCCGCCTTCGAAAAGCCGCCCGTTTCCGCGACAACCGAGAAGGTCTGTAGCGCGAGCAGTTTGTCCATAGACTCTCCTTTTGCCGATCGTGCAAATGCTGGGTTTCGTACAGCCGATATTCTGCATTGTTTCGTCGGCCTTCACGCTGCTTTCGTTAGGGTTCTGCAGGAGTGGGTGGCATGTCGCCCGTCAGGATTCGGGCAATTCACGACTTTGTCTGTGCGTGGTGTCGGGTCGCCGAAGCTGGCCCGCGCGCCGCCCTCGCAACCAGTGCCACTGGATCGTCGGTAGTCATCGCATATCGACCGTTCGAGTTGCATCTCAGCCTGCCAGTTGCAGGCGTTGATCGCGCTGCCTACCGCGAGCGTCAATATGGCAGCGTCGTGCACGCATCAGCGATGCGCCGCCGACGCTGAGCGCTTGGGCCGGTGCGTCGTTCTTGCAATCAATTTCGACTGGCTTGTCCACTGCCTGCAACGCCTTCTGCAACCCGGCTGATGGGCTTCGATGCGGCGACAAGGTCCGCAAAAATGAAGCGCGCTCTCGCTCGAATACATGAAGCGTATTTGTCAGCAGGTTCGACATCGGCGACCGCGACGCGCTGGAGACGATGGACCCCGAGCAGGGTATGGCGCGGGAATCAGCCGCCGCTCTCCTTGCATTGGGCGCTGCCACGGCCGATGTGCGGCTCGGGCGCCGACGTGCCACGGAAAGCGGCATCGACACAGCGTGGCCGGAGCCGCAAGCAGAGGGAATCCGCTAACTGTCACAAGGCCAAACTGGCGAAGCTGCACGCGGCGCATTGCCGTGGTCCGCAGCGGATGCGCTGCACCAACTCACCACGGGTCTGCGCTCAATCAGAAGGTGAACTGAAGCCGCCGTGGCGGCCGCAATGCGAAGGCAAGCCGTCGCCCGTCCCGGAATGTTCCCGCGGCGCAAGCCAGCGTTGCGACCAAAGCAAAGGCGGCTGGGACGTCGCACACCCATTTGTGTGTAGCGATCCATTGCCCTTTGCGAATTGCGCAACGCTGGATTGCGCGCGCATTGGATTCCGCCTGGGGGAAGGCGCACCTAAGCTTCGGGTCTGGCGGCACTGCCGTTCCGCCTGCCAACCCGTTCTTGAGAGAGAGTCCATGAGCACGAACCTCACATCCCCGACTCAAATCGCCCGCGCGCCGACGATGGCGCGTAGCCTGATCCTGCTGTTTGCTTTTGCCTGCGGAGCGATTGTGGCGAACCTATACTACGCCCAGCCGATCATTGCGCTGATCGCCCCCGACCTGCACATGTCGGAAAGCACGGCCAGTCTGATCGTGTCGCTCACGCAGATTGGCTACGCCGCCGGCCTGTTCTTTCTCGTGCCGCTCGGGGACCTGGTCGAGAACAGGAAGCTCATGATCGTTACCGCCGTGCTGTCAATCGGGAGCCTCGTGGCGGCAGCGACGATACAACAGCCGGGGGTATTCCTCGGCATCTCACTCTTGATAGGATTCACGTCGGTAGCAGTCCAGTTGCTGATCCCGCTCGCCGCACACTTCGCGCCCGCCGAGGCGCGTGGTCGGGTGGTGGGCACAATCATGAGCGGGCTGTTGCTCGGCATCCTGCTATCGCGGCCGATCGCGAGTTTTTTCGCCGGGCACTTCGGGTGGCGCGCGGTATTCGCCTTTGGCGCGTTCGCGATGGCACTTGTCACGCTGCTGCTGGCGGTGACGCTGCCTAGCCGGCGCCCAGCGCATTCCGCGAGCTATCCGCAACTGATCCGTTCGCTGGGGCGCCTATTCGCGACGCTGCCGGTGCTGCGCCAGCGTTCGCTGTATCAGGGGCTGATGTTCGGCTCGTTCAGCCTGTTCTGGACCGCGGTTCCGGTCGAGCTGATGAACCATTATCACCTGTCGCAATCGGCAATCGCGGTGTTCTCCCTTGTTGGCGCGATGGGAGCGACGTCCGCGCCGATCGCCGGGCGTCTCGCCGACGCGGGCCACACGCATCGTGCGACGATAATCGCGCTTGTGCTGGCGGCGATCAGCTACCTCCCCGTCGTGCTGGTTCCCGGCTTCGGCGTGTTCGGTCTGGTTGGCACCGGGGTGCTGCTCGACTTTGCTGTGCAGATGAACATGGTGCTCGGTCAACGCGAGATCTACGCACTGGACCCGCAGAGCCGTAACCGCCTGAACGCGATCTATATGACGAGTATCTTTGTTGGCGGGGCTGTCGGCTCCGCGCTCGCGAGTACGCTGTATGAGCACGGCGGCTGGACCTCGATCGCCGTCGCCGGTAGCCTGTTCCCTTTGCTCGCGCTCGGCAGGTTCCTGTTTGCGCCCGGAGTCACTCGCTGACCGCCGTCCCCCCGGGCGTCACGACGCCCGGGAACGATCTAAAGCGTCGGTACGAGCGCTGCAGCGTTCAGTTCTGCAGAAAGGACTCGCGCCCTATACGCGCTTCGTCCCGATAGCGCATGGTGAATGCTTGAGTTGGCGCTCTTCCGCGCCAGGAACCAAGTACCTGAATGACTGCTCTGGTACGGTACGAACTGCACTGGGTTTCCACCTTCGATATCGTTCCTCTCGCCCCACCAACTTCAGGGCGCTACCTGGCAAGAGAAAACCGTCCTTTCTCAAAGCCTGCAGGATCCGTGGTCGGCCATATTTTCCAGCTCTTGCCGAGAGGGGGCGTATGCATCGGCATGGCTGGCCGCCACGGCTGCGGCGGCAGCGGCCAAACACGCTTGGGCCGCAAGGTTCGGTCTTGGCTCGGCCAGCACCGCAGACATCCAGCCGCCCATGGCAGCATCCCCGCCGCCTACGGTGTCCGCAATGCCGGTTGCTCCACCACGCTCCACGCCATGTACTTGTTCAAAGCAAACTGTAAGTTGTTGATTCTATTGGGGAAAAATTAGCAGTCTCTGCATGTATTTCTATACCCCAAAAATGGGGCAACACCCTGATCTGTCTTTATAAATACGGCTTCTGACCGGCATGCTTTCGCTACATAGCGCCGTCATTCGGGCACGGAAACTGATATGAAGTGCACATGAAGCGTACGACCTCGATTCCGCAGCCGCTCGATTCCGCGCTGGTGTCCGGCGAGCCCGCACATCCGATGGATGGCGAGGATCGCAACTTTGTCACAGCATTGGCGCGAGGGGTTGAACTGCTGCGCGCGTTTGGTCCCGACGACGACTTCCTGGGCAATGCCGAACTGTCGCGGCGTACGGGTATTCCCCGGCCAACGGTGTCGCGGCTCACGTACACGCTGGCCAGCGTTGGCTACCTCGTCTATGTGGAGAGCCAGGAGAAGTACCGTATTGGCCAGGGTGCGATGTTGCCTGGCCAGCGCTATCTGTCCGGAGCCGGCATCCGGCGCATCGCGCAGCCCCTGATGCAGTCCCTGGCGTTTGCAACCGGCTGCACGGTGGCACTGGCCGCGCCCGATCGTCACGACATGCTTTATCTCGAGGTTTGCCAGCCGCGTGGTGCACTGGTGATGAGGCTGACGCCGGGATCGCGCCTGCCGATGGCGACCTCGGCGATTGGCCGGGCGTGGCTGGCGGGGCTGCCGCCACCGCGACGTGCCGCGGTGCTTGCCGAACTGGAACGCCAGCACGGTTCGCGCTGGTCAGGCGTGCGCAGCAAGCTGGACCGTGCGATGCGCGAGCATGCACGGCGTGGGTTCTGTGTTGCGCATGCGGAGTGGGATCGTTCCGTCAGTGGCGCCGCCGCGCCGGTGTGTCTGGCCGATGGCTCGGAGGTGTTATCGATCAATATCGGCGGGGCCTCGACGCGCCTTTCGCCGGAAGTTCTGGAAGGCAATCTTGGGCCGCGTATCCGGGAACTGGCCGGCACGCTGGCCACGCGGCTGTGGCTACCCGCTTAAGCCGATTCCGAAAACGAGAAGGATGATAAGGAGACAACTATGGAGATTCGCAACAAGACCGTGATCGTGACCGGTGGTGGCACCGGCATTGGTCGGGCACTAGTGCTCGCATTCGCACGCGCCGGTGCGCGTGGCGTGGCCGTGGCCGACCTTGACGAGGCGGGTGCCGCTCGGGTGGCAGCCGAGGCCGCGGCGGCCGCGCCGGAGTGCCAGGTCTTTGCCCAGCGGGTCGACGTGGCGGATGCAGTTGCCGTGCAGGGGCTGGTCGATACGGCAACCCAGCGCTTCGGCCAGGTCGATGTGTTCTGCTCGAATGCCGGCATCATCCTGCGCAAGGGGCTCGATGCGTCCGCCGAGGACTGGCAACGAATCTGGGAGATCAACGTGATGGCCCATATCCACGCGGCCAAAGCCGTGTTGCCCCAAATGCTGGAACGCGGCGATGGCTACTTCGTCAATACGGTCTCCGCTGCGGGGCTGTTGTCGCAGATCGGCTCGGCACCATATGCCGTGACCAAGCATGCGGCGATCGGCTTTGCCGAGTGGCTGTCGATTACCTATGGAGAGCGCGGTATCAAGGTGAGCTGTATCTGCCCGCAGGGCGTGCAGACCAAGATGCTGTTCGGTGAGGACGGCGAGCGCAAGGGCTTCTTGCAGGAGGGTTCGGTGACTGCCGAGCACGTCGCCGAGAAAACGTTGGAAGGCGTGAACAACGAGAGTTTCCTGATTTTGCCGCACCCGGAGGTGCTGGATTACTATCGTCGCAAAGGGCAAGATTACGACCGCTGGCTGCGCGGCATGCGCCGCCTGCACGACCAGGTCACCAGGGAATTCGGCAATATCGCCGTATAGCGGCAGGCTTCACCCAAAATAAAATGGAGGAGACAACGATGCAAGCTCGAATGTTCCGGCGCCGCCAGGTGCTGACGATGCTGGCCGCCACTGCTACGCTTGCGGCCATGCCGATGGTGCAGGCCGCCGACGCCTATCCGTCCAAGCCGATCCGCATCGTGGTGGGTTTTCCCAGCGGCGGCGCGCCGGACATCCTGGCGCGCATCTTCTCCGAGAAAATCTCGCTTGGCCAACCCGTGGTGGTCGACAACAAGCCCGGCGCCGGCGGCAATATCGGTGGCGAAACCGTCGCCAAGTCCGCCCCGGACGGTTACACGCTCGCACTGGGCACGGTCGGCACCCATTCGATCAACGGCGCGCTCTACAGCAAGATGCCGTACGACATGGTGAAGGACTTTGTGCCGGTGATTTTGCTGGCGTCCACACCGAACGTACTGGTCGTGCATCCATCCGTGCCGGCAAAGAACATCCAGGAGCTGATCGCGCTGGCGAAGTCGAAGCCGGGTCAACTGACGTTTGGCACACCCGGTGTCGGCACGTCATTGCATGTAGCCGGCGAACTGTTCAATACCATGGCCGGTACCAAGATCACGCACGTGCCATACAAGGGCCGCGCGATGGCCATCCCGGACCTGCTGGGCGGCCATATCACGATGATGTTCGACAACCTACCGTCTGCATTGCCGGTAGTGAAGGAAGGCAAGCTGCGCGCGCTGGGCGTCACCAGCGCGCAGCGTTCCGCGTCGGCGCCAGATATCCCGACCATCGCCGAGCAAGGGCTGCCAGGGTATGAGGCCACATCGTGGTTCGCGGTGTTCGCACCGGCGCATACGCCGAAGGACGTGGTGGCAAAGCTGAACACGGAACTCAACCGAATCTTCACGCTGCCTGACGTGCAGGCCAAGCTGAAGACACTGGGGCTTGATCCGATACTGGGCACACCCGAGAAGCTGGCTGAATACCAGCGTAGCGAGATGGCAAAATGGGCCAAGGTGGTCAAGGACTCGGGCGCGAAAGCCGAGTAGGGCCGGGTCGCTGTGCCTGTGTTCAGCAGACCCGGGAAGGCGCGCCAGACTGGGCGCGGAAGCGGTAGCCGATCTTCGGCACCGCTGCCACGCAGTTGTTCAGTCCGAGGGGATGCAGCGCGCGCCGCAGACGGTACAGCAACTGCGTCAGGCAGTTTTCGTCGACCATCGCCCATCGCCGTAGGACCCCAGACCGCGGCGATGATCTGCCGGCGCGACATGACGGCGTCGCCGTTATCCTTCAGTACGGTCAGCAACCGAAGTGCAAAGCGCGTGAGCTTGGCGACGATACCGTTGCAGGACGCCTGTCCCTGCGCTTCGTCGATATCCAGTGCATCGGTGCATTCCGCGAAAGCTGCGGACGCGGACGATGTGGAGATCGGCATGTCGAGCCGCGCCAATACAGGTTGCACGGACATCGTGGTGGAGGGCGATCACGAATTGGATTCGTGATGCCGGCGGCCATGGAGGTCTGGCACTGCAGGAGCCTGATGCGGATGCGCTGCACCTGGCTGACGTACGCGGAACATCTGGAGCGGCTGCAGCCGCTAGCGCAGCGGGAGCGGGCGGAGAGCCCGCAACAGCGCCGAGATGGCTCGCCCGGGCGCAGGCAGCTACCACATCAGGCGTCCGGTTCGATCGAAGCGGACCGTTCGGATGTGGTGGATATCGCAGCCGTCGTCTCCCGCAAGCGGCTCAGGCTGACAATGGCACCTAACGCGGCAACGGCCGAGGCGACAAACAGGGCGATCCTTGCCGCACCGTCAGGGGCAAGGCTGAACAACAGCGCCACCACGGCAGTACCGGTGGTTTGTCCCAGCAGCCGTGTGGTGGCCTGTGCGCCGCTGGCCCCGCCGCTACGCTCGTGCGGCGTCGCGCCGATCATGGCGCGGTTGTTGGGCGATTGGAAAAAGCCAAAGCCGATGCCGCACAGCGCGGTACGCCAAGCAATGTCCAGGCCCGACGCATCGGGCCCCAGACTTGCCAGGCAGACCAGCCCGGTGGCCAGCATGATCAGGCCAGCGCCAGCCAGGATGCTGGCGGGATACCGGTCCGACAACCTGCCCGAGAGCGCTGCCATGAGGGCCACCATCAGTGGCCATGGCGTAATCAGCAGTCCGGTTTCCTGCAGGTTGCGGCCAAGCTGGTATTCCAGAAAGAAGGGCAGTGACACAAACGCGAGCATCTGGGTCATGAACGAGCAGAACGACGTGGCGACTGCCAGCCTGAAGGCGCGGTTCGCGAAGAGGTCAACCGGCACCAGCGGGGCGGCTTGCCCGTGCTGGCGGCGCACCAGCAGCCAGCCCAGCAGAACGGCCAGTATCAGTCCGCATGCGCCGGCGATGCGCAAGGATGAGTGCCCCAGGCCATCGACGCCCAGAATGAACAAGCCAAACACCAATGCTGACAGTAGCGCGCTTGGATAATCGAAAGCACGGGGTTGTGCCGGGGTCTCTGGGAGTGCGCCACGCGACAGGCACAGTGCGAACACCGCCACCGGAATATTGACGGCGAAAAGCCATGGCCAACTGCCAAGCCCAAGGATCAGGGCGCCCAGTGATGGGCCGACCGCAATGGTTACCCCGACGACCAGCGCATTGAGGCCGATACCGCGTCCAAGCTTGGTGGGCGGATAGATAAAGCGCACGAGCGCCGTGTTGACACTCATAATGCCGGCGCCACCGACACCCTGAATGACGCGCGCGGCAACCAGCATCGGCAGGTTGACCGACACCGCGCAAAGCAGTGAACCGATCAGGAACGTTGCGAGCCCCGTGCGGTAGACGCGCTTGTAGCCAAGGATGTCACCCAGCGAAGACAGTGGCAGCAGGCAGACCGTGACCGTAAGCTGGTAGGCATTGACGACCCAGATCGCACTTGCAGGGTCGCTGTGCAGGTCGCGCGAGATCGAGGGCAGGGCAATGTTGGCAATGGATCCATCGAGTACGGCCATGATCAGGCCGCAGAAGACTGTCAGGATGGCCCAGGTTCGCTGGGGCCGTGGAAGGCCTTGATGGGACTGCATGAGGACGGAGTCGGACGGCGCTGGCTTCTGGCTTCGGGAAAAGTCCAGATCCGTACCCAATACCCCGGGGGCAGTTCTGGACGCGCCATTATCGTCTCGTCGCCCACGTCATGCAAATGTGAGGGGAGGCAGGTGCCGATGCGGAGCAGTGCGGTGCAAGGCGGGAGAATCCTCTGGAGCGGCGAAATTTCTTACTCCACCATGCAGAGTGGCGGCCGCTTTCGTGAGTTCGGGTTTCCATTGGCGGCCATCCCCCTCATTGATGGCCATCCCCTCTCTGCAGAGGCTTTCCAAGTGCGGCAAAGGTACACGAAATTTTGTTCGCCGACGATCGGGAGGGTGCCGGAGGACCGATGTGCCCAGTGGCACAGTGTGGCGCAGTGCGGCGCAGTCGCGACATTGCACGGCCGCCCGGCGCTCGCTTGCGCGACAGGGATATCGCAATTCTTCGATCGGGCTTTTCAGGGTGCCACGACGACTTTCGCTGTCGCAACGTCACCGGTGTCCAGCGCCACCTTCTTCATACGAAGCAGATCCTCCAGGAGTCGCCAGGGCACATATCCGGCCACTTCGCCTGATGTGGGCAGAACCACATCGACGCACAACGGCTGTGAATCGTCGACGGACCGCCTTATCGTCAACTGATAACCGGAGCTCAGCAGCGAAACCAGGCGGATTTGCATGTACGAAAGAGTCATGATTCGCGTCGACAATGTGGATTCGAAGATGTGGATCAAATGAATACGAACACGAACCACAGGACGACAGGCGCCACGACTGTCACCGCCGCGCCGTACACCATTAGTTTTCTGAAGAATGCGTGTCGATCTACGCCTTGGGCGTTGGCCAGGACCAGTGCACCATTGGTTGAGAACGGGCTGACATCGACAATGGTCGAGGACACTGCCATGGCAGCGATGAACCCAATGGCGCTCACGTCCGAGCCTTGCTGCAGGAATGGCACGGCCAACGGAATCAGCGATCCAAGTACGGCGGTCGATGAAGCAAACGCCGAGACCACCGCGCCCACGAAGCACAGCAGCAGCGCAGCCATCATTGGCGATGCCAGGCCTGCTACGCTGTGGCCGACGAAGTCGATGGTTCCCATCTTTTCCATTACGCCGACATAGGTGCTGACGCCGACGATCAGCATGATCTCTGGCCATGACACCTGGGAGAGCGCAGACTTTTGCATGTTCGGCGACACCAGTGTCAGCAGCACGGCGATCGAAAGTGAGACAAAGCCGATATCGAGCTTCAGGTAGAGCGTCAGCACGGCCAGCGCGACCAGGCCGAGTACGGTCAGGTATTGATAGGGAGTGCCGGGAAGTTCCGCTTCCACACGGTCACCGATGCGGCCTGGCGTGGTGCCATCAGCCGTCACGCCGTTCGCCGCACGCGCCTGGAAGGGCAGATTGATTGCGGTCACGCCATTGGCCGCCACTGCTGTTTGACGCTGCGCCGATGCACGCATTAACCGCAATCCGCCGAATGCGACGAACAGGCCTAGCGCCACGAGCAGATTGACGCCCAAGCTGGCGAAAGCCGTGGCCATCTCGTTCAGCGGCAGGCCGGCCTTGGCGACAATCTTGTTTGTAATGCCACCGTAAATGCTGATCGGCGAGAAGCCGCCACCCTGTGCGCCGTGGACGACCATCAGCCCCATCATCAAGGGGTTGATGTTGTACCGTGCGGCAAAGCCGAGCGCGATGGGCGCGATAATGGCCACCGCAGCAGGACTTACCGCACCGACGGACGTCAGTACCGCCGAGATGCCGAACATGATCCACGGAATCGCGGCAATGCGCCCGCCCACCGCGCGTACGGCCATCCGGACAAGCCAGTCGACAGTCCCATTGTTCTGGGCCACCGCAAACAGGTAGGTAATGCCAACCAGCGTCAGGAAAAGGTCCGCTGGAAAACCCGCCAGGATTGTCTTGGCCGGCATGGCGGCCATAAAGGTGCCAATCAGGAAGGCACCCACAAACGCAAGCGCACCCATGTTGACGGGAAGAACAGTGGCGATCACAAACATCAGCCCCAGGACTGAAATCGAAATAACATGCTGCAACATAGCCTGCTCCCTGGCCAGACAGTCCGCTTGCGGACTGTCGCCATCGATGAACTTCCAAAGGGGTAAATCCTGGCTGGGTGACGCGCTATGTCACGCGGTGGCGTGAGGTGGGCTTCAAGATGTGTGTCTCCGGATCGTTGTATTGGCTGACTCGTACTCCGAGGTTCGAGGCATGCGCTTTGTCTCGGCTAAACGATAGGGGAGCGCGCGGCATGTATCAATTAAGTTGCCTCGGCGAACATTACGGTCAGCGAAACCATTACCTGCAACCGTATCGCTGCTCGTCGGCCGGCAGCCAAGACGGACATGCCAGCTCGGCGCCACAATATATTCGAGCTTTGTGTGGTCTTTCGCAGTGCATCACGCGTGCACGGGAAAAGTGGCATGCTGAGAGCCGCGCGCGGCATCAATCCGCTTGGACTGCGCGTCACCGTACGACCCCCGCATGGAGGTGTGCCATGACCACGAGTCAATCCGCACGTCAATTCGCCGAATTTCCTGCTGAAGAACGGCAAGCTGTCGAAGCTGTGTTCAGCCAGATCGGCCTTGCATCCCAGGAGTTCGAAATCTCAGACGTCAATGGCACGTCGGCCCGCCAGGTGACCGTACGAAGGCAGCGTACCGGGGCGGAAAGTGTCTATGACGCAAGTCCGGGCACGCCGTGGGTGGAAGAGTTCGAGAGTGATCTCGAATGCGGACTGTTTGGCCAGGCGTAGGCCTGACCAGTCCTGGTGAGATCCGGCAAGGTCTCGGATGACGCGTCAGTTTAGTGACGCGTGCGCTCCTGGCTCCGTCCGACGATAGAGGCCCCTGCGATCAGTTCCTTGAGCAGTGCCAATGATGCCGCACCCGGCATGCGGCAGGGGTCGAGTTCGCCCTGCGCCGAGTATTTGAGCAGCGTGGCGGCATTGATCTTGCCGGCGTTGACGCGCCCCATCGACCACCCGGAGAAAGCCCGTTCGGCGATTTCCTCGTAGTGCAGCAGCACGACTTCGTGGTGCCGGCTATCCCTGCCGATATTGAGATAGAGGCGGGAGACCGCCTCGCGGCTGCCTTCCAGCGCTTGCAGGAAAACACTATTGCCATGGCATAGCACGCCGGTGATGCCATGTTGCGGATTGTGCGTCAGGCTGGTTTCAAGGATGGCATCGAGCACTTCGGCGGTCAGTGGTTCGATGGCACGGCTGGCATAGAGCAGGCGGACTAGCATCGACGATTCCTTGGCAGGCTGAAAATTAACGGCGATTCAGGTTCAACAGCGTCAGGAATTCCCGGCGCAGCTTGTCATCCTTGAGGAACGATCCACGCATGATGCTGTTGGTCATCCTGGCGTCGGTATCGCGTACGCCGCGCCAGTGCATGCAGAAATGCTCGGCCTCCATGACGATCGCCAGCCCGTCGGGGTTCATCTTTTCCTGCAGCAGGTCGGCCACCTGTGCCACCGCTTCTTCCTGGATCTGTGGCCGGCACATGACCCACTCGGCCAGGCGCGCGTACTTGGACAAGCCAATCAGGTTCGAATGCCGGTTCGGCATGACACCGACCCACAAGCTCCCGACGATCGGGCAGAGGTGGTGCGAGCAGGCGCTGCGCACGCGGATCGGCCCGACGATCATCAGTTCGTTGAGTTGCTCGACGTTGGGGAATTCCGTGACGTCCGGGGCCTTGGCGTACCGTCCGGCGAAAATCTCCTTCAGGTACATCTTGGCCACGCGACGCGCGGTTTCCCGCGTGTTGTGATCCTGATCGACGTCGATCACCAGGCTGCGGAGCACCTCTTCCATGCGGGCTTCGACTTCTGCCTGCAGCGCGTCGAGTTCGCCGTGCTCGATATGGCGGGCGATATTGTCATTGGCATGAAAGCGCTCGCCGGCCGCTTCGATGCGGGCACGGATGCGGTCCGAGACCGGGGTATGGGCAGGGTGCTCGATCCCCTCGGGTTTTTCCTTGTGTGACATGTGTGGCCGCTGGCGGTCAGGCTGGGTAGCGCGGTGCGCGGTGCTTCACTATAAGCCAAAACGGCAGGCGCGGACTCAGCGCAATACCGCCAGCGCCGGCAGCAGTGCCAGCGGCATCACGATGGCGCCGGTTTTCAGGAACGTACCGGCGCTGATCTCATGGCCCTCGCGACGCAGCGCTGTCAGCCAGAGCAATGTGGCCAGCGACCCGGTAACCGACAGATTGGGACCCAGATCGACGCCAATCAGCACGGCCGCGGTGACGGTGTCCGAGGCATGGCCTGCAGCAAGTGCCGATGCTGCGAACAGCCCCGCCGGCAGGTTGTTGACGAGATTGCTCGCAAGGCCGACAACTACGCCGGCCACGCCGGCACCGAAGATGCGTTCGGCGCCGTCGCGCATCGACAATTCCCGTACCCAATGGGCCAGCTCTGCTGTCAGGCCGGTCTGGGAGAGTCCGGCCACCAGCACGAATAGTCCGGCCACCAGCGGCAGCACGCCCCACGATACTTCGGCAAGTGCAGGGCGCAGCAAGCGTGGTTGCGTGGCACACACCACCAATAGCGTGGCGGCGCCACCGATAAACGTGGGCCAGCCAAGATCCTGTCCGCGCAGCGACGCGGTCAGCAGCGCGGCCCCGGTCAGGACGATACCCGCCGTGGTAAGCCAGGCCTGCAGCGACAGTGGCGGGGTCTCGACATCATCGGCGATGCGTTCCGCCAGTGCTGACCGCTGCGTCCAGTACAGCGCCACGAAGGTCATGACGATTGCCACGATCGACGGCAGCGTGAAGCGTGCCAGCCAGCCCGTCAGCGCTGGCATGCGCTCACCGAACAATACGAGGTTTGCCGGGTTCGAGATTGGCAGGACAAAGCTCGCCGCGTTGGCGATAAAGGCGCAGGCGTACAGGTAGGGCAGCGGGTGGCGCACGCGCGCGGCGCGCGTGGCTGCCAGTACGGCGGGTGTCAGCACCACGGCCGTGGCGTCGTTCGACATGAATGCCGTTACGGCTACCCCGAAGCCGTAGACCAGTACGAACAGGCGCCGGGCCGACCCGCGCGCACTGCGCACGGCCAGTGCTGCGACGTGGTCGAACAGGCCAGTCTTGCGTGCCAGTTCGGAGATCAGCATCATGCCCGCCAGGAACAGATACACGTCATTGCCGCGAGCAACCGCGGCAAGCGCGCCATCCCACGGCAATAGTCCCGCCACGCATAGCAGCAGTGCTCCCGCCATGGCCCAGAACGGCTCGGGCAGGCGGAACGGGCGGAACAGGACCCCGGCGGTGGACAGCGCGGCAATGGCCCAGATCAGTGGTGTGGCGTAGGCGGCCATGCAGGGAGTCAGAGCGCGCTGCCGTCGGCGCGCGGCGCGGTGGAGGGGACGGGTGCCGGCACCGTGAGCGCCGCCGGTGTTGGATTCATCATGGCCGGGGCCGGGGTGCCTGGCACGCTGCCATCGACTGGCAGGTCGGGCACGGCTGGCGGGGGAGGAAAGCCCAGCGATGCAATGCCATGCGTGCCGTCGGTGTTCTCGGCGTAGGCCCAGTCGTTATTGAGCCGGGCCAGTTGCGGCGGCGCGGCGACGTCGGCGTCCGGTACGCCAGCCAGGCGGTTTTCCATATAGGCGGCCCAGATCGGCAGGGCCGTGGTTGCGCCGAACTCATGACGACCCAGGCTGCGATTGTCGTCATAGCCCATCCAGGCCACGGTGACCACCTGGCCTGCATACCCGGCGAACCAGCCGTCGACGGCATCGTTGGTGGTCCCGGTCTTGCCGGCCACGTCGTCGCGGCGCAGATACCGCTTTACGCCATTGCCGGTGCCTTCGTCGACCACGCTTTGCAGCAGGCTGTTCATCACAAAGGCGTTGCGCTCCGAAATCACGCGCGGCGGCTCGGCGGTGTCCGCGGCAAACAGCACGTTGCCGTCGCCATCGGTGATCTTGTCGATCAGGTAGGGTTCGATACGATGGCCCTGGTTGGCGAACACGCCGTACGCCGCGGCCAGTCGCAGCGGTGACGTGGTGCCCGTGCCCAGCGCCATCGGCAGATACGGCGGCAGCCGTTTGGTCGAGAACCCGAACTTGCCCGCGAAATCGATCGCATAGGGAATGCCGATGGCCTGCAGCGTACGGATGGCCGGCAGGTTGCGCGATTCAGCCAGTGCCTGCCTGACCGTGATTGGGCCGACAAAACGGTTGTCGTCGTTGGACGGTTGCCAACGCGGCGAATTGTCGAGCGGCGCGTCGTTGATCAGCGTGCCAGGCGAGATGCCGCGCTCCAGCGCTGCGGAGTAGACGAACGGCTTGAACGTCGAACCGGGCTGGCGCTGCGCCTGCGTGGCGTGGTTGAAACGGTTCACGCCAAAATCGGTGCCGCCAACCATCGCTTCGATCGCGCCGGTGCGTGCGTCGAGCGATACCAATGCCGCCTGCGGCAGCGCCACCGCTGCCTTTGCCGAACCATGCCGCTTGCCGTACCGTTCGATGCCGGCCTGCACCGCGTCGTACGCCAGTGTCTGGTGCATCGATGACACCGTGGTGTAGACATTGATGCCACGCGTGTAGGCGTCGTCGCCGAAGCGGTCGTGTGCCAGTTGCCGGGCCAGTTCCGCCACGTATTCGGCATGACCGTCGAAGTGGCCGTTGGTATCGCGGCTGACCACGAGCTGGGCGTTGCGCGCGTCGCGGTACTGGTCCTGGGTGATCATTCCCAGCGCCAGCATGCGGCCGAGCACATATTCCTGGCGGCGCTTGGCGCGCGGCAGGTTGACGATCGGGTTCATCGTCGACGGCGCCTTGGGCAGGCCGGCCAGCATGGCGGTTTCCGCCAGCGACAGCTGCGCCAGCGGCTTGCCGAAATAGGTCTGCGCCGCGCTGCCGAATCCGTAGGCATGCTCGCCCAGGTACACCTGGTTCATGTACAGCTCGAGAATGCGCTCCTTGGACAGCGAGCGGTCGATCTCGAAGGCCAGCAGGATCTCGTACCATTTGCGCGACAGCGTCTTTTCGCGCGACAGGTAGAAGTTGCGCGCCACCTGCATCGTGATGGTCGACGCGCCTTGCGCGTAGCCTTCACCGATATTGGCCAGTGCCGCCCGGACCAGGCCCGGGATGTCCACGCCCACGTGGTTGTAGAACTGGTCGTCCTCGGCGGCGAGCAGTGCTTCCGACATCAGTTTCGGCATCCGCTCGATCGGAATGAACTCGCGATGCTCGGTACCGAATTCGCCAATCAGCACGTCATCGTGTGTGTAGACGCGCAGTGGCACCTGGGGGCGATAGTCGCGCAGAGCGTCGACCGAGGGCAGTTGCCGCAAGCTGATCACGGCGGCAAAGCCGGCCAGCAGCACGCCGGCTGCCGCCAGCGCCGCCGTGAGCCCGGCAGCCTTGACTACGATTTTTCTCATGGCGCGCATTCTACCGCGCTGCGGAAAGCGGTAACGGCATCCCGGTGTCGGTCAGGTCGGCGGGTGGCGCCTGCCTGACTTGCTGAGGCGGCTGATGGGGCACCTGCCGCGCGAATTCGCACAGCGCGAGCCACGTTTCAGGCCGCTCGACGATGTTGTAGTGATCGGTGCCGGCTACGGTTTGCACCGCCACGGGGCCCGGCCAGGCGGCCATCAGCCGCTCGGAACATTCATGCGGCACCACGTCGTCAATTTCGGCAAGCAGGACCTTGGTGCTCTGGACCACCTTCTTGCAGTGCGCGATCGAGTCGAAATGATGGCGCATCAATTGGCGCAGCGGTACCAGCGGAAAGCGCTTGCGCACGATTTCCAGCAGCGAGTCATAGGGGGTGATCAGTTGCAGGCTCTCGAAGTCCTGCAGGTCCGCGAGCTGGATTGCCACCCCGGTTCCGAGGGAACGGCCCACCACGTGCACCCGCACGCCCGGGAAGGCCCGGCGGATATGCAGCAGGAACTGGCTCGCATCGGCCACCGCGGCGGCTTCGGAGGGCATGCCGTCTGAATGGCCCAGGCCGCGGTAGTCGAACGTTGCAAACCCCATGCCGGTGGGCAGCCATTTCATGAACTGAAGCGTTTCCAGTACGTCCTCGCCACGGCCCGGCAGGTAGAACAGCAGGTCACTCACGCCCACATGGTCGGCGTGATAGGTGTAGCCGCGGAACAGCCCGCCCGGTACCGGATGCGAATAGGCGTTGATGCCGTCGGGCAGGTCGCGCGGCGGGCGTCGGCGCGCATCGAACAGCAGGCGCTCCTGGTTGACGGAGAGGTAGGTCCAGTAACAGGCAAAGCTGCCGGCGGTCACGAGCGTGGCGGCCAGTGTCCTGCGCAATAACGACGATGACATGGGGCGAAAAGTGGGTCACGGACAGGCAAGCGAATCCAGCCTAACCGAAAAAATGGCGTTGCGGCGTTGGACCCGGCAAGGTCGCTGCGAGTTCTTGTACGATATGCCGCATATCGAACCATGACCGGGGGCTGTTGCATGAGCGACGAACAGAAACGCGCCGAAGAGGCGCAGACAATGGAGCGCGTGGTTTCCGCCACGCGCCAGGTGCAGGTCGCCTTCGCGGCGCTGCAAAGCCAGTATCCGCCGGAAGGCAGCGGCAAGCCGTCGAAGATCGCATTGCAGACCTTCGACGCTGCGTTGCAGGCGCTGGAAGACGCCCAGGCCGCCTTCGACGAGGTCCTCAACGATCTGCTGGACGGGAATCGTTGAAGAGCTCTTGGGGTTCTCCCCTTGTATGTCGCACAATTCGATCTGGATGCATTAGATCGATAACCCCAGGAT
>NZ_DBHKYV010000062.1:0-37168 GCF_057315035.1 Cupriavidus sp.
CTGTACTCACCGTGAAAGGGTGATGTCCTAGGCCTCTAGACGAAGGGGACAGAAATCTGTTGCAAGCAACGTTTCCGTCTATTGCTGCGAAGTCCGCCATTCTAACAGAACTTTCGCAAATCTGAAGCACTTTTTTTACTGCCGTCGTGCCCCAGGAATTCTGGTGGAGCTAAGCGGGATCGAACCGCTGACCTCTTGCATGCCATGCAAGCGCTCTCCCAGCTGAGCTATAGCCCCGAATACTCGGTACTGCTTAATCGCATTCCCCACGAGGAAACGATTATGTTTCGATTTTTTGAAGCCATAAATCGGTGGCCTCGGGTAAATCAAAAGACGATTATCAGATAATCATCTTTCACCCAAATAAAAACCCGCTTGGTTTCACCCAAGCGGGCTCAGTACTGGCGGAGCGGACGGGGCTCGAACCCGCGACCCCCGGCGTGACAGGCCGGTATTCTAACCAACTGAACTACCGCTCCAGTTTTTTGTTGTAGCGCCCGAAGCATCGCTTCGGGCCGCCACCGGACGTATGATTACGTCCATATTTGGCGTCCCCTAGGGGATTCGAACCCCTGTACTCACCGTGAAAGGGTGATGTCCTAGGCCTCTAGACGAAGGGGACAGAAACTTTGGTGGAGCTAAGCGGGATCGAACCGCTGACCTCTTGCATGCCATGCAAGCGCTCTCCCAGCTGAGCTATAGCCCCATAGTTACTGCCATTTACCACACTTTACTGCTTACTACTACTTGCTTGCCGCCAGATTTACTGCTTTCTGGCGAAGCGGCGATTATAAATCAATCAGCACGTTTTGCAAGTCCCTTTTTCTCGATTTTTCAACCGGGCTGTTTGACTTGCGTCGTGCAGCAGGGAGAACGAGATTATGCTGAAGTCCCGGCCTGAGCGCAAGCCCCTGCCGAGACTTTCTGCACATTTTTATACAACTGCCAGACGGCGCAGTACCGTGTCGCGACCAAACAGTTCGAGCACCGCATCGATACCCGGCGTCTGCAGTTGTCCAGCCACCAGCAGGCGCACCGGCATGGCAAGCTTCGGCATCTTCAGGCCGAACTCGGCCAGCACGGCCTTGAACGTGGCGCTGATGGCCTCGCGCTTCCATTCGGGCAGCGCAGCCAGTTGCGTCGCCAGCGCCTGCAACGCGGGACGGATTTCGTCAGTCAGGTGTTCGGCCTTCAGTGCGGCTTCGGCCTGCGGCTCGCCGCGATAGAACAGCATCGCGGCCTGGGCCACTTCCTTGAGCGTGTTAGCGCGATCCTTGACCAGCGCAATCACGCCGACCAGATCAACACCCTCGACCTTGCCGCCCAGCGCCTCGATAAACGGACGCGTCAGGTCGGCCAGTCGCGTGTTGTCGCCGGTCTTGATGTAGTGGTTGTTCAACCAGGCCAGTTTTTCCGGGTTGTATTGCGCCGGCGACTTGCCAAGGTGTTCGAGGTCGAACCATTCCACGAACTGCTCGCGCGAAAAGATCTCGGCGTCGCCATGCGCCCAGCCCAGGCGGGCCAGATAGTTGAGCACGGCCTCGGGCAGATAGCCTTCGTCACGGTAGCCGGTGACCGGCATCGCACCATGGCGCTTGCTCATCTTCTCGCCCTGCTCGTTCAGCACGGTCGGCAGGTGGGCATAGACAGGGACTTCACCACCCAGCGCGCGGATGATGTTGATCTGGCGCGGCGTGTTGTTGACGTGATCATCACCGCGAATCACGTGCGTGATCTTCATGTCGAGGTCGTCCACCACCACGCAGAAGTTGTACGTCGGCGTGCCGTCGGGGCGTGCAATCACGAGGTCATCGAGTTCATCGTTCGAGATCTCGATGCGGCCCTTTACGGCGTCGTCCCACACCACGCTACCACCGATCGGATTCCTGAAACGGATCACCGGATTCACGCCAGCCGGCGGCTCGGGCAGTACCTTGCCCTCCTCCGGACGCCAGAAGCCGTTGTAGCGCGGCTTTTCTCCGGCGGCACGCTGGGCTTCGCGCAGCGCATCGAGTTCCTCGGTGCTCATGTAGCAGTGATACGCCAGGCCACTGTCCATCATCTGCTGCACGACAGCGCGATAGCGGTCCATGCGCTGCATCTGGTAGAACGGACCCTCGTCGATATCGAGGTCGAGCCACGCCATGCCTTCCAGGATCACGTCGACCGCTTCCTCGGAAGAGCGCTCGACGTCGGTATCCTCGATACGCAGGATGAAGTCGCCCTTCATGCGGCGGGCAAACGCCCACGGATAAAGCGCGGAGCGGATGTTGCCAAGGTGGATGAAGCCGGTCGGGCTCGGCGCGAAGCGGGTGCGGACGCGTTGTGTCATGGTCGGGAGAAACAAAAAGGCCCGCGCACGGAGGCGCGCAGGCCGGATTTCGCTGAACGCCGCATTATACGCCCTGCCCGATTCCAATCCGGCCGTGGAATCATTTATGCTGCCACCGGTCTGAAAACAGGTCGCGTGCGACGGCGCAGCCGGCACGCGGCGCCAGGCGACCCTCCGGTGCCCGGTGCATCGCCTCCGGCATCACTTCCTGAAAGCATTTCATCCCTCGATGCAACGACGAAACTTCCTGGGCGCCTCGGCCGCCATGCTGCTGGCGGCCTGCTCCTTCGGCCCCAAGCCGAACCCGGTCATCCCGACCACCGCCACCACGGCATCGCCCGTTACCGCCCCGCCGCGGCCGTTGCGTATCGGATTGGCGCTGGGCGGCGGCGCGGCACGCGGTTTCGCGCATATCGGCGTCATCAAGGCGCTCGAGGCACAGGGCATTCACCCCGATATCGTCACCGGCACCAGTGCCGGTTCGGTGGTGGCCGCGCTCTACGCAACGGGCATGGACGGCTTCCAGCTGAACAAGCTGGCGCTGACCATGGATGAAGCGGCGATTGCCGACTGGGCCCTGCCGTTCGGTACCAAGTTTGGTGGGTGGCTCAAGGGCGAGGCGCTGCAGAACTACGTGAACCGGCTGGTCAAGAATCGCCCGATCGAAGCCATGAAGCTGCCACTGGGCATTGTCGCCACCGATCTCAAGACCGGCGAGCGCATCGTGTTCCGGCGCGGCAATACCGGCCAGGCGGTACGCGCATCGAGCAGCGTGCCAGGCGTATTCCAGCCGGTGTCGATTGCCGGGCACGACTACGTCGACGGCGGGCTGGTCGAGCCGGTACCAGTGGACGCCGCGCGCGAGATGGGCGCCGATTTCGTGATCGCCGTGAATATCTCGGTCGACCCTTCGAACCAGAAAGCCAACGGGCAAAGCGGCGTACTGCTGCAGACCACGGCCATCATGGGCCAGTCGATCAACAAGATGTCGCTGGCACGTGCCGATGTAGTGATTCGCCCCGACCTGCCCGATATGGGCGGCAGCGACTTTGCGTCGCGCAACCGGGCGATCCTGGCGGGCGAGCAGGCCACCTCGGCGGTACTGGCCACATTGCGCGACAAGCTGGCCGCCGCACGCGTACGTCCGGGTCCGGCCGCGGTCGCCACGCAATGACCCTCAGGGCCACTAGCCAACAATGCTTGTCACCTCAATGCGACAAGGGCAATCTCGCCTGACAGAAATCGTCAGCCACGCTGACAGGCCATGTCACCCTTTGGTGGGGTATTTGTATTGAGATAATGCACCAATACACCAATACGCCAATACGCCCTGTCGGACGCGGCAACAAAAAAGGACTGCATCAAGCAGTCCTTTTTTCGTCCGACCCTAACCGTGATGGTGCCGACGTTCAGCCACCCAGCATCGAGCGGCCCTGCGCATTGGGATCGAAGCGCTTGAGCGTCTCGATCATGCTGCCAGTGCTTTCGACGGAACCACGCGCGGAATCGTCGATGCGGCGCGCGCCGTTGTAGCGCGTCACCCAGTACGAAGCCCGCATGTCATCCACGCGAATCTTGCTGCCGGTAGACGGTGCGTGCACGAACTTGTTGTCGCCGATATAGATGCCGACGTGCGAGAACGTATGGCGCATCGTGTTGAAGAACACGAGGTCGCCCGGACGCAGTTCGCTTTGGGCCACGGTGGTACCCACCTGGCTCATTTCAACGGATCGGCGCGGCAGTACGAAGCCGAAGGTGTCGTTGAACACGTAGCGGACGAAGCCGCTGCAGTCCAGGCCGGATTCGGGGCTGTTACCGCCAAAGCGGTAACGCACGCCAATCAGGCCCAGCGCGTTCATGACCAGGTCGCCAGCCTTGCTGGCAACATTGCTGGTGGAGCTCATCACCGACGACAGCAAGCCACGCTTGCCTTCCGGATGCGCGTCCGTGCTTTCCACACGGGCTTCGATCCGGGCGTCGGGGTCCTTGAACACCGTATCCGCCAGCACACCATTCGACACAGTCGCACCGCAGGCAATGGCTATTCCAATGGCGACGCGCGCCAGGGAATGAAGTACCGTTTGCTGCATTGGTTCTCCTGATGATCGGACAAATCTGACCGGCAAATCAGACAAAGCCGGACAGCGTGAAAACATCAGGGCGGAACGTACGCAAGAAGTACGCCAATGCGACTGCACCAGCCGCGTGCAACATCGACCTTCCCCAAGGTCTGCATGCGGCGGACGAACCACCCCCGAAAAAACTTATCGCGAGATAGTAAAAGACACACCCTTGACGTGTCAAAGATGGTTACAACTTTCTCGCAATTCGTTGGTAAATCAATGTACTAGCGTCAAAAACGCATCTTTATTCTCGGAATCTTTATAAGCATTCCGTGTTACATCACCATGACGAAGCGTGCTGCGGCGCACATCATTCAGGCGCTGCCCAGGTGGGCGGCCGCCATCAGCTTGCGCGTATACGGGTGCTGCGGTGCACCGAGCACGGTCTCGGTCTCGCCCGATTCCACCACTTCACCATTTTTCATCACGATCACTCGGTGCGCCATGGCACGGATAACGGCCAGATCATGGCTGATAAACAGGTAGCTCAGGTTGTACTTGTGCTGGAGCTGCGACAACAGCGCCAGCACCTGCTGCTGGATCGACACGTCCAGTGCGGAAGTTGGCTCGTCCAGCACCAGCACCTGGGGCTTCAGGATCAGGACCCGCGCAATGGCAATGCGCTGGCGCTGCCCGCCCGAAAACTCATGCGGATAACGACCCAGCGCGGTGCGGTCGAGGCCAACTTCGCGCAGCGCCTCGATCACACGTTCACGCATCGACTCCTTCGACAGGCCTGGCTGGTGCAGCGCCAGCCCCTCCCCCACGATCTGCTCAATCGTCATGCGTGGCGACAGGGAGCCGAACGGGTCCTGGAACACCACCTGCATCCGCTTGCGCAGCGAGCTGCGCTCCTTTTGGGTGCACGCGTCGAAACTGCGGCCCAGGAACTGGATCGCCCCGCTGCTCTTGCGCTGCAGCGCCAGCACCGCGTGCGCCAGCGTAGTCTTGCCCGACCCCGATTCGCCGACGATGCCAACCGTCTCGCCTTCGCGCAGCTGCAGCGTGACATCCTTGACCGCGGCAAACGCATCCTTGCCAAACCAGCCGGCAAACCCGGCACGCTTCTTCTGGTAGTTGACGCACAACGCGTCGGTCTCCAGCAGCACCGGCGCCAGCGGCACCAGCGGCAACACCTCGCGCCTGGGCCGGCTGTCGATCAGCTTGCGCGTGTATGGGTGGCGCGGATTGGCAAACACCTCGGCGGTCTCGCCGGTTTCCACCAGCACGCCCTTCTCCATCACGCCCACGCGCTGCGCAAAGGCCCGCACCATATTCAGGTCGTGCGTGATCAGCACCACGGCCATGCCGAACTCAGCCTGCAGGCTGCGCAACAGATCCAGGATCTGCGCGCGGATGGTCACGTCCAGCGCCGTGGTGGGCTCGTCGGCCAGCAGCAGTTTGGGGCGGCAAGCCAGCGCCATGGCGATCATCGCGCGCTGCCGCTGGCCGCCCGACAACTGGTGCGGGAAGCTGTTGAAACGGTTGGCCGCATCGCTGATGCCGGTGCGCTCGAGCAGGGCAATGGCCCGATCGCGCGCCGCGCGGCGGTCCAGCCCCTCGTGCAGCGCCAGCGTTTCCACGATCTGGTTGCCGATCGTATAGAGCGGGTTCAGCGCCGTCATCGGCTCCTGGAAGATCATGGCGATTTCCGACCCTCGGATGCGGCGCATCTCGCGGTCGGATACCTGCATCAGATCCTTGCCCTCGAAGCGGATCGCCCCCTGGTAGTGCGCATCCTCGACGAGGCGCAGCATCGCCAGCGCCATCACGGTCTTGCCCGAGCCCGACTCGCCAACCAGTGCATAGCGCTCGCCAGCACGCAGGTCGAAGCTCACGTCGCGTACCGCGCGCGTGGCGTGCTCGCCCTCACCGAACGTGACCGACAAATGGTCGACGCACATCAGTTGCGTACCCGGCGCGGGTGCCGGCGCCGATGTCAGCGGATCGAAAACCGGTGTCATGGCGCTCACGGCGTAGCCTCCGCTGCGGTGCTGCCGGCCGGCACCTTCGGTTCCACCCGGCCGCGCAGTTGGGCCAGGCCCAGGCGCGTGTCAAACGCATCGCGCAACGCATCGCCCATGAACGTGAGCAGCAGCAGCGTTACCACCAGTACCGCAAAGGTCGACAACGAAATCCACCATGCATCGAGGTTGCCCTTGCCCTGCGCCAGCAGTTCGCCCAGGCTTGGCGTAGTTGGCGGCACGCCCAGGCCCAGGAAGTCCAGGCTGGTCAGCGCCAGGATGGCAGCACTCATGCGAAACGGCAGGAACGTGATCACCGGCGTCAGGCTGTTGGGCAGGATATGGCGCCACATGATCTGTACATTCGACAGGCCCAGCGCCCGCGCCGCCTTCACGTAGTCGAGCGAACGGTTGCGATAGAACTCGGCGCGCACGTAGTCGGACAGCCCCATCCAGCCGAACAGCGACAGCAGGATGATCAGCAGCGCCAGGCTCGGCTCGAAGATCGACGCGAAGATGATCAGCAGGTACAGCTCGGGCATCGAGCTCCAGATCTCGATGGCGCGCTGCGAGAACAGGTCGAAGCGTCCACCGAAAAAGCCCATCAGCGCCCCGGTCAGCGTGCCCACCAGCACGCCGATGATGGTCAGCGCCAGGCCGAACAGCACCGATACCCGAAAGCCGTACAACAGCCGCGCCAGCACATCGCGGCCCCGGTCGTCGGTGCCGAGCCAGTTGTCGGCCGACGGCGGCGCCGGGTTCGGTTCCTTGGCGAAGTAGTTGATCGAATCGTAGGAGTACCGGTTCGGCGGGAACACGGCAAAGTTGCCATTGGTCGTGATCCGGTCGCGGATAAACGGGTCCAGGTAATCGGTGGGCGTGGCGAAATCGCCATCGAATCTGGTTTCCGGATAGACCTTGACGATCGGGAAGTAATAGTCGCCCTTGTAGCGGACCACAAGCGGGCGATCGCTGGACAGCAGCTCGGCACACATGCTCAGCACGAAAATCGCCACGAACAGCACCAGGCTCCAGTAGCCCAGCCGGTTGCGGCGAAAGCGCTGCCATGCGCGCTGGCGCGGCGACAGCGAATGCGGCAGGCCATTGGGGACGGCGGCGGACTTGTAGCCGAATTTCATCGGTGCGTCCCTTCGAAGTGAATACGGGGATCGACCATCACGTAGCAGACATCGGAGATCAGGCGCGTCACGAGCCCGATCAACGTGAACAGGTACAGCGTGCCCAGCACCACCGGGTAATCACGGCGCAGCACCGCTTCATAGGACAGCAGGCCCAGGCCATCGAGCGAGAACAGCGTCTCGATCAGCAGCGAGCCGGTAAAGAACGCGCCGATGAACGCGGCCGGGAAACCGGTGACCAGCGGAATCAGCGCATTGCGGAAGACGTGCTTCCAGAGCACGCGCCGCTCCGACAAACCCTTGGCACGCGCGGTCAGTACATACTGCTTGCGGATTTCCTCGAGGAACGCGTTCTTGGTCAGCATCGTCACCACGGCAAAGCTGCCCACCACCGAGGCGGTGATCGGCAACACCAGGTGCCACAGGTAGTCCATGACCTTGCCCATCATCGACATCTGTTCCCAGTCGTCCGAGGTCAGGCCACGCAGCGGGAACCACTGCACGAACGTACCGCCGCCAAACAGCACCAGCAGCAGCACCCCGAGCACGAAGCCCGGAATCGCATAGCCTACCAGCACGATCATGCTGCTGATGACATCGAATCTGCTGCCCGCCCGGATCGCTTTCGAGATGCCGAGCGGCACCGATATCAGATAAGTCAGGAAAAAGGTCCACAACCCCAGGCTGATCGACACCGGCATCTTGGACTTGACCAGTTCCCAGACACTGCGGTGCTGGAAATAGCTCTGGCCAAGGTCGAACTGCGCAAACCGCTTGAGCATCATGAAATAACGTTCGAGCGGCGGCTTGTCGAAGCCGTATAGCGCCTGGATCTCCTTGATCTTGTCCGGATCGACGCCGCGCCGGCCACGGTACTCCGCGCCGCCACCGCTGGCTTCGCCCGCGCCGCCCCGGCCCTTGAGCTCCATCATCATCTGTTCGACCGGACCGCCCGGCACGAACTGGATCACGACAAAGGTAAGCGTGATCACCCCGATCAGCGTCGGGATCATCAGCAGGATTCGCTTCAACAGATAGGCAAGCATTGGCCGTCCGTGTTCTGGATGTCTGGATTACTGGGTCTTGGGCGCCAGGTCGCTGCGCCACCAGTTGGAGAGGATCCAGCCCTCCGCGGTGTAGAAGTACGGCAGGCGCGTCGGGTAGGACATCTCCTTGCGGTACGCCACACGGTGAAAGGCACTGTACCAGTTTGGCACGATGTAGTACCCATGCATCAGCACACGGTCAAGCGCGCGGCCGGCCGTAACCAGTTCTTCGCGCGTCTCGGCATGCAGCACGGCGTCGACCAGCTTGTCCACCGCCGGCGACTTCAGGCCGAACAGGTTGTCCGAGCCCGGGGTGGCGGCGGCTTCAGCCGAGAAGCGGTCGCGCAGTTCGTTGCCCGGGCTTTGCGAGTCGGGAAAACGTATCGACACCATGTCGAAGTCGAAATCTTCCAGCCGTTTCTGGTACAGCGCGAAATCGGTGGTGCGCTGGTGCACCTGGATGCCAAGTTTTTCGAGGTTGCGCACATAGGCCGTGATGACCCGGCTCATGGCACCGCCATCGTCAAGGAACTCGAACACCATCGGCTCGCCCTTGGCGTTGCGCAGTGCACCATCCTCGTAGGTCCAGCCGGCCTGGGCCAGCAGGCGGCGCGCTTCGCGCAGGTTGTCGCGCAGCGTGCGCGTCGGACTCGTGGAAGGCTGCACCACGTCGGCGCCGAACACCTCCGCCGGCAACTGGGTGCGCAGCGGCTCCAGCAGCTTCAGTTCGCCCGCGCCAGGCTTGCCGTCGAAGGTGGTGCTGGCGGCCAGCTCGCTATTCGAGAACCAGCTGTCGAGGCGCTTGTATGCGCCGTAAAACAACTGCCGGTTGAGCCATTCGAAGTCGAGCGCGAGGATCAGCGCCTGCCGCACGCGCACGTCCTGGAACATCGGCTTGCGCATGTTCATCACGAAACCCTGCATGCCGGCGCCATTGCGGTGCGGGAATTCGGTCTTGATCAGGCCGCCGTCGCGGAACCTGGTGCCAACGTAGCTCTTGGCCCAGTTCTTCGAGCGGTATTCGACGATGGCGTCGAACTCGCCGGCCTTGAAGGCCTCGAGCTTGGCCGTCTCGTCCTTGTAGAGGCGATAGACCACGCGTCCGAAGTTGAAGGTGCCCTGCCGCACGGCCAGGTTCTTGCCCCAATAGTCGGGATTGCGCTGGAACACGATGCCACGGCCGGCATCGTAGCGCTCGATCTTGTACGGGCCGCTGGTAATCGGCTCCTCGAACGTCAGCTTTTCGAACGGTACCTTGGCGGTCCACTTCTTCGAGAACACCGGCAACTGGCCTACGATCAGCGGCAACTCGGCGTTCCGTTGCTTGAAATCAAACCGGATCGACCGTTCGCCAGTCACCACCACCGACTTCACGTCCATGCACATGCTGCGATAGCCCGGGCTGGCCGCCTTGCTCATCAGCATGTCATACGAATACTTGACGTCCGACGCCAGCACCGGATCGCCATTGACGAAGCGTGCCTCGGGACGGATATGGAAGGTGACCGACAACTGGTCGGGCGCCACGGTCACGTCGTCGGCCAGCAGGCCATAGGCACTGGCGGTTTCGTCGGCGCTGCTGATCAGCAGCGTCTCGAACATCAGCGCGGTCAGCCCCGGTGCCGAGGTCCCTTTCAACGTGAACGGATTGAACTTGTCGAAGCTGGTGCGACGGTCGGGGTTGGCAAGCGTCAGCGTGCCGCCCCGTGGCGCGTTCGGATTGACGTATTCGAAATGCGGGAAGTCAGCCGGGTACTTGAGGTCCCCGTGAAGCGCGAAGCCGTGGGCGGCAAACCCCGCTACGGGAAAACCCGCAGCCAGCACGATCGACAGCGCCAGCCCCCATTGCACTACCGCGCGGCGACGGAAGCACTGCCTTGCCGCCCTGAGCGGCCAACGTGCATGAATCAGCATCCGGTTGCAGACCTCCACAATGCCCGAGACGGCCCGGCGGCTTGTGGCCGGGCGAAGTTGTGCGACAATTTTACATGCGTTCGGGTGGCCGCCAGCCATCCGGACATTCCCTCTACGCGGCGCAACAAACAGTGCACCGGATACGGGCCATTGCATGAAGCATGCCCGTCCTCACTTACATCTTGGAGAATCTATGGGATTTCTGGCCGGCAAGCGGATCCTGATCACGGGCCTGCTTTCGAATCGTTCGATCGCCTACGGCATCGCCTCGGCTTGCAAGCGCGAAGGCGCGGAACTGGCTTTCACGTATGTGGGTGAACGCTTCAAGGACCGCATCACGGACTTCGCCAAGGAATTCGGCTCCGACATGATCTATGACTGCGACGTAGGCAGCGACGAGCAGATCGCCGCCACCTTCGCCGCATTGGGGCAGCGTTGGGAGAAGTTCGACGGTCTGGTGCATTCGATCGGTTTCGCACCGCGCGAAGCCATCGCCGGCGACTTCCTTGACGGCCTGTCGCGCGAAGGCTTCCGCATCGCGCACGACATCTCGGCCTACAGCTTCCCGGCACTGGCCAAGGCCGCGCTGCCGCTGCTCAACGACAAGTCGTCGCTGCTGACGCTGACGTACCTGGGCGCCGAGCGCGTGGTGCCGAACTACAACACCATGGGCCTGGCCAAGGCATCGCTGGAAGCCAGCGTACGTTACCTGGCCTCGTCGGTCGGCCCGAAGGGCATCCGCGCCAACGGCATCTCGGCTGGCCCGATCAAGACGCTCGCCGCCTCGGGCATCAAGGACTTCGGCAAGCTGCTCAAGCATTTCGAGGACGTGGCCCCGATGCGCCGCAACGTGACGATCGAGGAAGTCGGCAATGTGGCCGCCTTCCTGCTGTCGGACCTGGCCAGCGGCGTGACCGGCGAGATCACCTACGTCGACGGTGGCTACAACATCATCGGCACTTCGGTCGAAGAGTAAGGTTCAGTAAGCATCTGCTTGCAAACCCACGAAGCGCCCCAACCGGGGCGCTTTTTTCATGCCTGGGCCACGGCCTCGATCACGGCCACCGCGCGCGCCGCCGCCGGTGACAAGGTCCGCTGGGCCAGCCGCACGATGGCGAACTGCATCGTGATCTCGGGCAGCTCTGGAATGTCCAGCGCCACCAGCCGCCCGGCCTCGACCTCTTCGCGCACCGCGCGCACCGGTGCCAGTAACAATGCATCGGCATGACGCACCAGATGCGTGAGCGCCCTGAAATCATTGCTTTCGACCTGGAACGGCAGGTCCTCGCCAGGCTTGCAACGCAGCAGCTTGCGCAGCCGTCCATGCGTCTCGGGCGGGAAGACCACCGACACCAATGCCGCTTCGCGCAGTGCTGCCAGCGAGACCGCCGCTGCCGCCAGCGGATGTCCGGCGCGTGCAAATACGCCGCCAGGCCCGGCCGGCAGCCGCACCACATCGAGTTCGGTGGCGGTCGGCACGGTGCTGTGCTCGATCACCACGAAATCCACCTGTTCGGCCTGCAACGCATCGAGCAAGGCGCCGGGATGGCTGACTTCGGTGGCAATCCGCAGCTTGGGCCACTGCCGATGCAACTGGCATAGCAGCTCTGGCAGCAGGATTGCCGCCGGAAACGCGCCGAGGCCGATCTGCACGCTGCCGATCTCATGCTGCCTGACCAGCGTCAGGTCGCGCGCCAGGCAGCCCGACTCGAACAGGATGCGCCGCGCGCGCTCGGTCACCATGCGGCCCACCGCGGTCAACGTCACGCCGCGCGCGCCGCGATCCAGCAGCACCACGCCGGCTTCCTCCTCCAGCGCCTGGATGCTGCGCGTCAGGGCTGGCTGGCTCAGATGTACGCGCCGCGCCGCCGCCGCGAGCGAGCCCTCTTCCGCCACCGCCACCAGATGTTCGAGCCGTTTCAGGTTCATATGCCAATATGCATCCAACGCATTGCTGCGATACGAAATTTGCAATTGAATTATATGTGCGGGACGCTTCCAATAGACGCTTCGTCCAATCTGGAACCGCCCTCTCATGCGCCTTGCCCGCCCAGTCATGCTGGCCACCGCCGCCCTGACGATGTCAGCCGCCGCGTTGGCAGGTCCGAATCCGGCCACCCCGCTCACCGAACAGTCGAATGCCGAATGGCTACGCAAGCTGCCATTTACCGATCGCGCCGACTTCGACGATGCACGGCGCGGACTGGTGGCGCGCTTCCCCGAACGCACGATCAGGAATGCCGATGGCAAAGTGGTATGGGATTTCGACGCCTACGCATTCGAAGCCGCCGCCGATGCGCCACGGACGGTGAACCCGAGCCTCTGGCGCCTGGCGCAGTTGAACAACGAAGCCGGCCTGTTCAAGGTAACGGACCGCGTGTATCAGGTACGCGGCGCCGACCTGGCCAATATGAACATCATCGAGGGCGACACCGGCCTGATCATCATCGACACGCTGCTTACCGCCGAAACGGCCCGCGCGTCGCTCGATCTCTACTACGCCCACCGCCCGCGCAAGCCGGTACTGGCCGTGATCTACACCCATAGCCACGTCGACCACTTTGGCGGCGTGCGCGGCATCGTCAATGAAGCCGACGTCAAGAGCGGCAAGATCGATATCCTGGCGCCGCATGGTTTCATGGAGGAGGCCGTCAGCGAGAACGTGCTGGCGGGCAACGCCATGAGCCGTCGTGCGCAATACATGTACGGCACGCAGTTGCCGAAGACCGCCACGGGCCAGGTCGATACGGGCCTGGGCAAGGCCACCGCTCGCGGCACCATGACGCTGCTGGCACCCACCACGCTGATCACCAAGCCGATCGACACGCGCCGCATCGACGGCGTCGACTTCGAGTTCCAGCTCACGCCCGGCACCGAGGCGCCGGCGGAAATGAATGTCTATCTGCCGCAGTTCCGCACGCTGTGCATTGCCGAAAACGCGGTACGCACGCAGCACAACGTGCTGACACTGCGCGGTGCGCAGGTGCGCGATGCCAAGGGCTGGTCGTACTTCCTGGGTCAGTCGCTGTTGCGCTACGGCGAGCGGACCGACGTGCTGATTGGCCAGCATCACTGGCCGACCTGGGGCCGCGAGCGCATCGTGGAAATGTTGTCCGACCAGCGCGACATGTATGCGTACCTGAACGACCAGGCGCTGCGGCTGATGAACCAGGGCTACACGCCGCTGGAAATCGCGGACCAGTTGAAGACGCTGCCGCAGCCGCTGGCCAGCAAATGGTATGCGCGCGACTACTATGGATCGGTCAGCCATAACGTGCGTGCCGTGTACCAGCGCTACCTGGGCTTCTACGACGGCAACCCGGCCCACCTGAACCCGCTGCCGCCAGAGCAGACCGCGCAGAAGACCATCGAATGGATGGGAGGCGCCGAGGCGGTGCTCGGCAAGATGCGCGAGGCCTATGCGCGCGGCGAGTATCGCTGGGTCAGCCAGATCGGCAATCAGCTCGTATTTGCCGATCCTGCGAACACCACGGCCCGCGCGCTACAGGCCGATGCCCTGGAGCAGCTTGGCTACCAGAGCGAAAATGCGACCTGGCGCAATATCTACCTGACTGGCGCACAGGAATTGCGCGAAGGCGTACAGCCGCCGGGCGTGGGTGCCACCAGTTCGTCGGACCTGATCCGCGCGCTGACGGTGCCTAATTTCTTCGACTACCTTGCCGTTCGCCTGAACGCCGACAAGGCTGCGGGCAAGACCATCACGCTGAACTGGCAGTTCACCGACCTGCGCCAGCGCTATGCGATGACACTGCGCAACAGTGCGCTGACCTATGTCGCCGAAGCCCAGCATGCGCAGCCGACCGCCACCGTCACGCTGACCAAGGCCACGCTCGACCAGATCAGCCTGAAACAGCTGACGCTGCAGCAGGCCATGCAGTCGGGTGCGATCCGGATCGACGGCAACCCGCAAGCCGTGGCAGGCTTGTTCGGCATGCTCGACAATTTCGATCCGAACTTCAATATCGTGACACCGCACGGCTACCGCAAATAACCAGCCGCGGAGGAGACAGGCATCCATGAGCGAAACAAGTTTCGACTACATCATCGTTGGCGCCGGTTCGGCAGGCTGCGCGCTGGCTGGCCGCCTGGCCGACCAGCCAGGCGTTACGGTCGCCCTGCTTGAAACGGGCCCCGACGACCACCATCCGAGTGTCTGGACTCCGCTGGCCATCGCCCGCACCGTCCCGAATCCCGGCCCGCGCAACTATGGTTTTCGCACGGTGCCGCAGCCCGGCCTCAACGGCCGCCCCTCGTATCAACCACGCGGACGCGGACTGGGCGGCAGCTCGTCGATCAATGCCATGCTCTATGTGCGCGGCCATCGTAGCGACTATGACCGTTGGGCCGAACTTGGTTGCGACGGTTGGGGTTATGAAGATGTGCTGCCGTACTTCCGGCGCAGCGAATGCAACCAGCGCAACGCCGGCCGCGACGATGCGTGGCATGGCGGCAGCGGTCCGCTGCATGTGAGCGACCTGCGCACGCCCAATCCGTTCTCGCGCCGCTTTGTTCAGGCGGCGGCCCAGGCCGGCGTGCCGCTCAACAACGATTTCAATGGCGCCGAGCAGGAAGGCGTGGGGCTGTACCAGGCTACCCAATACAACGGCGAACGCTGGAACGCGGCACGTGCCTATCTGCATCGCGGCAATCGTGCCGATACGGGACACAACGGTGGTCGCCAGAATTTGCGGGTCATGATCGACACGCAAGCGCTGCGCATCGTATTCGAAGGCAAGCGCGCGGTTGGCGTGGAAGTGGTGCGTGGCGGACAGAAGCAAACGCTGCGTGCACGGCGCGAGGTGATCGTCAGCGGCGGCGCGTTTCATTCGCCGCAACTGCTGATGGCTTCCGGCATCGGGCCAGCGGCGCATCTGCGCGATGTGGGCGTGGAGGTCGTGCACGATCTGCCCGGGGTTGGCCAGAACCTGCAGGATCACCTCGACGTGATTATCGGCAAGGCGGTATCGTCGTGGCATCTGTACGGGTACTCGCTGCGCGGCGTGGCACGCATGGCCGGCGAAGCCATGCGTTACCGATGGCACCGCACCGGCATGCTGGCCTCGCCAGTTGCCGAAGCCGGTGCGTTTGTCAGGACACGCCCCGGCCTGACCGCACCCGATCTGCAACTGCATTTCGCCCCGGCAATGCTGGGCAATTCCAATGGGCTGCGCAATGGCCGACCCGGGCATGGCTACTCGTGCCACGCATGCGTGCTGCGCCCGGAAAGCCGCGGCACCGTGCAATTGCAATCGACCGACATGCGTGAGGCACCGCTGATCGATCCGCGCTTTCTTTCGGCGCCATCGGATCTGGACGGCATGGTGGCCGGCGTCAAGCTAATGCGCAAGATCTTCGCGCAGGCCGCATTGGCCGACGCGGGCGGAAGCGATTCACTGACCACGCTATTGGGCCCCGGCGAGGGCGACGATGCCGCCATCCGCGACTTCGTCCGCACGCACGCCGACACCATCTACCACCCGGTGGGTACCTGCAAGATGGGCGTCGATGCAATGGCCGTAGTGGATCCGCAACTGCGCGTGCATGGTGTGGACGGACTGCGCGTGGTGGATGCATCGGTCATGCCAACACTGATCGGCGGGAACACCAATGCGCCAACGATCATGATTGCGGAACGGGCGGCGGATTTGCTGAGGGTCTGAGTTGTACTACCCTCTCTCATTTCACGTGCGCAGGAGAGGGTAGACCACCGTACGCTCCAATCAGAACTGGTCAAAGAACGCGCGCGCCGCGCGCAGGCAAAACGGCGCCACAAGCGAACCGTGATAGGCCTCGAGCACCTCCGCCATACCACCGTCCTTCGCGCCCCCTGCCACGGCTTGCGCCGCGACGCCCGCCTTCGCACTGGCAAACCCCTGCTTGAGCGCGGCATAGGGATCGGTCGGGCCTGCGATCGGCGCATCGACATCGAGCACGCTGGTCAGTCCGGGCCGCACGTTCGCCGCAGTCCAGTATGCCTGCTGCACGGTGGCATTGAAGAAGAACACTGTGGGATCGTCGTGCCCGCCACACATCTGCACCGGCGCACGCGGCAGCCAGTTGCGCAGGTCGTTGCGCTTGAAATCGATTCGCAACGGATGCGTGGGCCGTACCGCTGCCTTCATGCTTACCGATGAATTCGGGAAAGCCCCATCCGGATTCACCAGCGCATCGTTCAGCAACGCCAACCGATAATCGTTACGAACGAGATTGGCATTGCCGAATCCGAGCTTGAACAACGGCGTCAGTTCGGGGGGCACTAGTGGCGGCGCCAGCGGCGGTGTCAGTGACGCAAACCGATCGGCAGGCGGCACGCTACTGAACAGTTGCGAGGCCGGCAGCTTGCCCTGTCCGATCAAGGTTTCGATTGGCAGCATATTGGGCAACAGACTGCCTATGCCAGGCGCGTATGCAGCCTCATAGATTTGGCCAGGGTTGCTGTAGAGATTGCCATATGCGCGCTGGTAGCTGGTGGTCACCAGTATCGAAAACACCGTGGCGCCAATGCCGACCTCCCCCGCCACCAGCGCGTCTCCCATGGCCGCCAATGCGTACGGGCCCGAACCCGGCGCCGAAGCGGTCACGGGAATACCCAACTGCTGTAACAGGCGATGCGTCGCCATCGCCACGAAGCCGCCTTGCGAGTATCCGGTGATGAACAGCTTGCCATTTGGCCGCGCTGGCTTTCCATTGCCGCTGCGCGGCAATGCAATGAGCGCGGCAGTTGTTGCCGCCGCCATGTCGACCGATTGCTGCGCCGCATTCAGGTACGGGTGATAGCCGAGATCCGATCCCGCATACCCGGCATAGTTGCTGGCGATGACGATGTAGCCCTGGGCCGCGTACATTGCGGCAATACTGATGCCTTCGCCGGCACCATCGCCATTGCCAGGGTCGGTTTGCGTGATGTCGGCGATGTTGTACTGCCGGTATGTGGTGGTGCCATGCGCATAAAGCAGGATCGGACGCGGACCGCTGCACGCCGCCCCGCCGGGGATCATCAACGCAGCGCTGGCGGTGGCAGGCTCGCCTGCGCCACCGACGGTTCGATAGCGCAGTGTCACGACCTCGATATCGCATTTGGGCGCGCCAGCCACCTGCAGCAACTGCCGTCCGTCCTCAGTGGCGTTGAGCAGCGCGGACAGCTGCTGCGCTCCCAGTTTCAGGGTGCTCTTCTGGCTCAGCATGTCGCCGCCGCGCATACGGCACGCACCCTCGTCGCAAAAATCCGGGGTCTGGGCAGCCGCGCCCAACGTGACGCAGGCCAATGCCATGCATCCAATCAACAAGGTCGCACGCATATCGGGTCTCCTCCCATCCCTGGCAGTCTTGATGCTGCAGGCAATGTGCGGAGTGTAGGTAAACGCATGCGCACCGCCAATCGAATGCATGCTTGCACGCGAACGGCTCGGCCCGGCGCTTCGTCAACGAAACATCTTCAACTTTGTGCAGATCAGAATTCAATGAAGACGTGACCTGCTACGCGCCTTCGAGCCTGGCCTTGAGATGTTGCACCGCTTCCAGGGACTCGTCGTCGATCTGTTTGCGCAATGCGGCCCAGTTCAGTATCGAGAACAGCAAGGTAGGCGCGCGGTATGTAAATTCGCGCGTGAAGCGCGTACCAGCACCGTCCGGGGTCAGCGTGTACGCAACCGTTCCAGCCTTCCTGCCATCGATCTCTCCGTCGATGACCCACGCCACGGGTGCCCGGCGCTCGGCCACGGTCCAGACCACTGTGCCCTCGCGTCCAGCCACGCGAAAGGCTTCGGTTACCTGCTCGCCAACCTGCAGCGAATGATCGGTGGCGCCCTGCACGGCAAGCGAGGATGGATGCCATGCCGGCCAGTTGGCTGGCGTCGACACATACTCGAATACCTGCGCAGGCGCCCGGTTGATCGTGACTTCGCTGTGGATCCGCGTCATCGGCTGCCAGGGCAACGGCACGAACAGCAGCAGCGCGATGGCAGCGATGACAATGAAGGCACGCAGGAATGGCTTGCGGATCGGCATGGTGGAAGACACAAGGCGGAGGTTGCGCCTGACCACTATAGCCACTGAATTGCACTATGGCGCTATGCCACCATCGCGCGGCGTTCGTCCTCGTCGAGCAGCGGACCGTCCAGCGTGACGCGGGAATCGTCGGTACGGAATTTCCGGATGATCGGCTTCAGCTCTTCCTTGACATGCGCTTCGCTGTAGCCATTGAACAGATGTCCGATCAGGCCGCGGCGCAGGTCCGACGTGCCCATGATGTAGTCCGCGATCGGGAACGTGAGGTTCATGTTGTACTTCATCATGATGCCCATATTGTGATGCGCGGTATGGTGCCGGCGGATGGTGTTGATAAACGGCATATTGCGCACGAACCAGTTGTCATGCACATGGCAGCAGTAGTGAAAGGTCTCGTAGACCAGGTATTGCGCCACCATCGTGATGAACACGAAGTAGCCGGCGTTGGCATTGAAGATCACTGACGCCAGGTAGCCCAGCCCGCCACCGCCCACGCCCAACGTGGCCAGGACGCGCCACGGGAAGAACACGATGCGGAATTCGCGCGAGGTATCGATGGTCGGTTCCTGGTCGGTGAAATACTGGTGATGCTGGCGCGTATGGCGCTCGTAGATGGCGCGCAGCGCGAACACGTCGATGCGGCGATGCATGACATGGCGGTGCATGAACCATTCGACAAAATTGCCGGCCAGGAATACCGGCAAGATCAGCGCCCACTCCCAGGTGACATCGTGGAGTCGCTGGATTGCCCAATACAACGCGGCGATGCCCACGCCATAGATCACCGTGATATGCAGCACACCGTTGTAGAGCGGGTGGATATCGGACTTGTACTGCTCCCTGAACTTGCGTTGACGTTCAGTCATCATGATGCGTCTCCAGAAAAAGCATACCGAACTAACATATTAGTTGGATATAAAAATGCATCGACCCAAAAAATGCCCCTGGTGGCCAGGGGCGCAGTTGATGATTGATGCCTGAGTCACTGCGATACTTCTTCGAGCGCCTTGCCGCGCGTTTCAACGCCCAGTGCAAGCACCACGGCCGCCGCCAGTGCGAACGACAATGCGCCAAGCGTGAACACACCGCCCTGCCCCGTCACCGGCAACAGCACGCCGACCAGATACGGGCCGACCAGTGAACCGATTCGGCCAATCGACGAGGCAAAGCCGGCACCGGTGGCACGTGAACGCGTGGGATAGAGTTCCGGCGTATAGGCATAAAGCACCGACCACATTCCGAACAGGAAGAACTGCATGCAGAGACCTGCCGCAATCAACTGCTCCACCGGCACCCGATGCACTGCCGCCTGGCCATAGGCATAAGCGGCCACGGCACTACCAAGCAGCATCAGCGCGCAGGTTGGCTTGCGCCCCCACTTCTCGAGCAGCCATGCGGAGAACATGAAACCGGGAATGCCGGCCAGCGAGATATAGACCGTGTAGAGCACCGATTTTGTGACCGCGTAGCCGGCCTGCTGCAGCAACGCGCCAAGCCAGGTGGTCAGTCCGTAGTAGCCCAGCAGCGCAAAGAACCAGACCGACCACAGCATGATGGTGCGGCGTGCATAGGGGCCTGACCAGAGTGCCATGAAGCGCGCCTTGCGATCCGCCGGCGGCGCACTCGCGAACGTTGCCGCCACCGCCGGCAAGGGCCGGCCCCACGCGCGTTCCACCCGCTGTTCGATACCGGCCATCACCGCGTCGGCCTCGCCTTTGCGACCCACGTCTTCGAGCCAGCGTGGCGACTCCGGCACCATGCGCCGCACCACGAACACGAACACGGCAGGCACCGCCAGTGCGATGAAAATGCCGCGCCAGCCAATCACGGGCAACAACAGGTAAGTCACGGCGCCGGCCGCGATAAACCCGATCGGCCAGAACCCTTCCAGAATGGCCACGTACTTGCCCCGGCTCTTGGCCGGCACGATTTCCGACACCATCGACAGGCCAATCGGAAACTCCATGCCCATGCCGAATCCCAGCAGCACGCGGTACAACATCAGCGCGGTCACGTTGTCCGCCAGCCCGCACATCAGGCTGCCCACACCCCAGAAGATCATGCTGACCTGGAACACCGGCTTGCGGCCGAAGCGGTCGGCCAGCAGGCCTGCTATCGCCGCACCAAGGAACATCCCCAGGAAGCTCGAACTGGCCAGCATGCCGGCTTGCGCCGCGCTCAGTCCGAACTCGGCCTTGATCGAACCGAGCACGAACGTCATGAGCCCCAGGTCCATCGAATCGAAAAACCACGCGGTGGCAATGATGCCGAACAGCGAGCGTTGGTAGCCCGTCATCGGCAATCGTTCCAGTCGCGCCGCAATGCCTGCCTCCAGCCTGAGGGCGCCTGCTGACATATCCATGGTTTGTCTCCTGTGTAGGTAGGACGCGCTCATTGACGGCGCGCTTTGTAATATATTAGTTGGACATTTCTAGTATTCAAGTAATGGTTTACCGCGTGCCGGGCGAACCGCGCCCGCGGCATCGCTGTAAAAGGACTGGAATAAGCGCTACGCCACGCGTCGCTGTTCGCCCGTGGCTGCCTCCGTGACTGCGTCCGTGGACAGTGTCCCGGCCCAGGCGTTGCGAACGATCGCCGCGTAGCGTGCCGGCACATCGGGCACCGGGAAAGCCTTGGCAAGCCGGGTCACGGCCAATGCATCGCGGACCAGGCTGTCGAGGTCATCGTGCGTAATGCCGCAGGCTTCGAGCGTGGCAGGAATGCCCACGGCAGCAACCAGATCGCGCACCACGCCCGGCAGACGCGCCAACGCAACCTCCGGATCTCGCACCTCGGGTTCGAACAAGCGTGCAATGGCCAGCAATTCGTCGCGACGCACATCGCGCAAGGCATCGAGTACATACGGCAACATCACCGCGTTAGTCGTGCCATGCGACAGATGCGTGAGCCCCGCCACCGCATACGCGATGCCATGCACCGCATTGAGACCCGCACTGCCATACGACAGCGCCGCATACAGGCTGGCGTAACTCATGCCGATACGCGCTTCGGTATCGTCGCTGCCACGCTGGTAACTACGCAGCAGGAAGCTGGTGCACAAGCGGATCGATTCGTGCGCAAACAGCATCGTCAGCGCATTGCGGCCGCTATAACCGGGGTCGGGATCGTTGCCCCGATCAAAGCGTGCCGAATCGAGCGTCAGGTAGGACTCGATCGCATGGGTCAGTGCATCGATACCCGCATCTGCGGTCACCCGGGGCGGGCATGTGTAGGTGAATTCTGGATCGATCAGGGCCACGCCGGGCCGCAAGCGGTTGTCCATCACCGCCACCTTGGTGGCATTGTCGGGGTCCACCAGGATCGCGCCGGGCGTGGCCTCGGACCCCGTGCCAGCAGTGGTGGGCATGGCCACCAGCGGCAGGACCGGCGTCGCGGCATCGATGCCGCCAATAAAGGTTCGCACCGGCTGGCCCGCAACCAGCGTCAGACAAAGTGCCTTGGCCAGGTCGATGTTGCTGCCACCGCCCAGTGCAATCACATGGTCGACCGGCTTGCCGCCCAACCGCGCGCGCACGGCGGCCGTCGCTGCGTCGCATAGCGTAGTGGTGGGGTCAGGCATGCCGCCGTCGTAGACCATCAACTCCACGCCATGGGCACGCGCCTGCTCGACCAGTTCCGCCACCCACGGTGTTGAACTGGTGAAGAACGTATCCGTCACCAGCAAGCCATGCCGATACCCGAGCCGCCGCAGCAACGGCGGCAATTGCGTCCGGCAACCCGCGCCCATCACCAGCCGCGCGGGCGCGCAAAAATATACAAGGTCCTCCACTCTCATGCTGTCTCCTGTGGGTTGCTCTGTCTGTCGTCAGCCATGGAATCGGTCTGCCAAGCGCCAGCGTTGGCGCAGGTGCGCGGCAATCTCAGCGGTGTGTTGCGTCAACAGGCTATGGCCCGCGCCGTGCAGCACGTGGAGTTCCGCATGCGGGATGCCGTCGGCCAGCATGGCGCCGTGGCTCAAGGGGCAATCGGTGTCGTCGCTACCGTGAATGACCAACGTTGGACAGGCCACGCGGCCAAGCTCGCCACGCTGGTCTGTCCCGCGAATCGCTTCCCAGGTCCACGCCACCGTGCGATGGTCCGCAGCGTCTTGCAGCCCAAGCCGTCGTTCACGCTCGGCAATCGCCTCAAGCAATGCATCCTGTGACCCGGCCTTGAACCATTCCACGCCATTGAGGCGCGGCGTGCCGGACAGCAGCAGCAAATCTGCCGGCATCCTGCTGGCAGTTGCCAGGTGTGCCAGCGCGACCGACACACCCATGCTCCATCCGGCCAGCACGAAGGGGCCGTCGGCATGATCGGCAAGGGTCTGGCGCAGTACTTCGGCGAATGCTCCCAGCGAGCAGGCCTGCGCATTGGCGGGCGCCATGGCACGTCCACGCCCCGGCAGGTTTGGCAGCACAAACGTGCAACGATCTGACAAGGCCCGCGCAAGTGGCAGCCAAGCGTCACGCGTGCCTTGAATGCCATGCACAGCCACCACTTTCAGTGGCCCCTGCCCCACCACCATGACGTCATCGGTCGCCACATCGCCTCCGTACACATCTAATATATTACACGGATAGTAGCAGAAAACAGCTAGGACGCAAGGCACGACCAAGGCATGGATCGAAGATGCGTACGGCTCATATACAATGAACTTCTTGTGCATGCAGACATTGGCCATGACCGCAAAAACCGCCTCCCGCGCACGTGCCGCGGCCATCCCGGAAAAAGAAGAAGAACCCGCGGGTCAGCGCGGCAAGCTGACCGATCTTGCGTACGAGCAGATCGAAGAGGCGATCGTGACGCTGCAACTGGCGCCGGGCAGTTCGGTGTCCGAGTTGCAACTCAGCGAGATGACGGGCATCGGACGTACACCAATCCGCGAAGCCATCCAGCGACTGGCGCGCGAACACCTGATCATGGTGCTGCCGCAACGCGGCCTGCTGATCGCGCCGATCGATGTGGCCCGGCAACTGCGGCTGCTGGAAACACGGCGCGAAGTGGAGCGGTTGATCTGCCGCAGTGCCGCGCGCCGCGCCACCGCCGAACAGCGCGACCACTTCAAGCGACTGGCCAAGGAATTCGAGCAATCGTCACGCAATGGCGACGACGTGGCCTTCGTACGCGCGGATCGGGAATTCAACGAGCTATGCCTGGTGGCCGCCCGCAATGAATTTGCCGAAGGCGCCATGCGCCTGATGCACGGCCTGTCCCGACGGTTCTGGTATCTGCATTACAAGGAAGCGGCGGACTTGCCGACGATGTCGAAACTGCACGCAGCAGTTGCGTCGGCGATTGCGCGCGGCGAAGTCGACGGCGCCGGCAAGGCACTCGATGCACTGCTCGACAACATCGAGGAGTTCACGCGCGCGACGGTGCTGGGGGATTATCGGTAGACGGAATGCGGACTGCGAGGTCCGCTGCGGCCTAGTACACCAACCTGCGGGACGAACCTGCGGCACCAGTCTGCAGAAATCCGGACCCACAAAAAACAAAACCCCGGAAGACCGCGATCTTCCGGGGTTCGCCGCCATTACTTATGTACTGGCGGAGACGGAGGGATTCGAACCCTCGATCCAGGTTTTGGCCCAGATGCTCCCTTAGCAGGGGAGTGCCTTCGACCTCTCGGCCACGTCTCCCAAACTTGCGTTGTGCGAGGGAGGCCGCACAACGAAGCGCGTATTCTAGCGAGGCTGTTGCAGATGGTCAATGATATTTCGATGACCCGTGACAAAAAACGCTGCAATCCACCACGCCAGAAAAATCAGAAACGGATCACGCCTGATCCAGTTCGAACACCTTATGCAGCGCGCGCACGGCGAGCTCCATGTACTTCTCGTCGATCAGCACCGAGATCTTGATTTCCGAGGTGGAGATCATCTGGATGTTGATGCCCTCTTCCGACAGCGTGCGGAACATCTTGCTGGCGATGCCGACGTGCGAGCGCATGCCCACACCCACCACCGACACCTTCGACACCTTCGGGTCGCCCGACACGCTGGCGGCGCCGATATGGGCCTTCACGCTGTCGTTCAGGATCGTCAGCGCGCGCTGGTAGTCGCCGCGCGGCACGGTGAACGTGAAGTCGGTCTTGCCGTCCACCGACTGGTTCTGGATGATCATGTCGACGTCGATGTTGGCGTCGGCGATCGGGCCCAGGATCTGGTAGGCGATGCCCGGCTTGTCCGGCACGCCCAGCACGGTGATCTTGGCCTCGTCGCGGGCAAAGGCGATGCCGGAGATGACGGCTGCTTCCATTTCAGACTCTTCCTCAAAAGTAATCAGCGTGCCCGAGTGCATTTCCTGCTCGAGCGGCATCAGGGGGTCGGTCAGCGACGACAGTACGCGGGTCTTCACGCGATACTTGCCGGCGAACTCCACCGAACGGATCTGCAGCACCTTGGAACCGAGGCTGGCCATTTCCAGCATTTCCTCGAAGGTGATCTGGTCCAGGCGGCGGGCGTCTTCAACCACGCGCGGATCGGTGGTGTACACGCCGTCCACGTCGGTATAGATCAGGCACTCGTCGGCCTCGATGGCGGCGGCGATGGCCACGGCCGAGGTGTCCGAACCACCGCGACCCAGGGTCGTGATGTTGCCTTCGGTATCGATACCCTGGAAGCCGGTGATGACCACCACCTTGCCAGCGTCGAGATCGCCGAGGATGCGCTCGTCGTCGATCGACTCGATACGCGCCTTGGTGTGGGCCGAATCGGTCTTCACCGGCACTTGCCAGCCGGTGTAGCTGACCGCGTCGATGCCTTCGCCGTGCAGCGCGATGGCCAGCAGGGCCACGCTGGCCTGCTCGCCCGTGGAGGCCAGCATATCCAGTTCGCGCGGGTCCGGCTGCGCGCTAATTTCCTTGGCAAGGCCCAGCAGGCGATTGGTCTCGCCCGACATGGCCGAAGGCACCACGACAACGCGGTGACCTGCGCGGTGCCACTTGGCTACGCGCTTGGCGACATTCTTGATGCGTTCCGTGGAACCCATCGAAGTGCCGCCGTATTTGTGAACGATGAGAGCCATCTTCTTGTCGACACCAGCGGTTGTGCAAAGCCCACGAAATTACACCAAGAGTGGCTTCCCGTAAAGGCGCAAAGGGCATAAAACCCGTAAAACGTGGCGTAAATGACGTCGTTTTCTTGTGAAGAATATTCACATAGGGAAATAGATCTGTCCCCAATTTCCTGGTGACCGGCCACCTTCTCGCACCCGCGACCGCCTCCAGACGCGCCTGGCAACCGACCGTGAGACCCACCATTTATCCATGCAACTCAGGTCGCGCCACCCACTCCACGCGCCAGCGCGGCGCGTGCGCGGCGTCGGCTGGCCAGCGGCGATGCATGCCAAGCCCAGCCGCCAGCACGAGCGTATCGCCGCTCCAGAGCAGCGGCAGGTATGCGCGCCGCCACGCGGGAATGTCCGCCTCCTGGTAGGCCTGCTTCAATGCTCGCGCCGGGCCACCGGGGCGCAGCACGATGCGCTCCCCGCCCGTCCTGGCTGCGAGCCGCAGCGACGCACGCAGTACGTGCTCTGGCACGCCAAACGAATCGTCGCGCGCGAAATGCAGTTCGCCGCGCCATGCCGGGACCACAATGCGCGACTCATCGCGCCATTCGAACAGGAACGGTGCCGGCGCTACGGCCGGCACTGCGTGGCAGGCCAGCACGCGACCACGAAAGCGCCGCAGGACCACGCCGTCGTGAGCGATGGCAGGTTCCCCGCCCTGGTGCTCGATCAGCTGCGCACGCATCGCCGCCAGGCGCGCGGTCGACGGCGGTTGTGTGCCGAGATCGCGCAGCCAGTGTCGCAGCACTGCATCGGCATGCTCGGCGGGCAATGTGCGCAGGCCGGCAAGGTCGAGTTCGGAAATGGTATCGGCGTCGCGCGCCGCGCAAACCAGCGTGGCCAGCGATTGTTCGGCCAATGCATCGAGCATGCCGGCTGCCTGCGCAAAATGCGCGGCGGCCTGGGTCACGTTCTGATGGAGCGCGGGAAATGCCTGCAGCAATGCGGGCAACTGTGCGCGCAGCGCGTTGCGCGCGAAGCGTGTGTCGCCATTCGAGGGATCTTCGATCCAGGTCAACGCATGGAGTGCACAGTAGCGGTCGATGTCGGCACGCGAGACATCGAGCCATGGCCGCAGCAGTTGCACGTCACCCTGCGCGTCCAGGGGCCGGCTCGCCGGCATGCCCGCCATGCCGGCCACGCCGGTGCCACGGAACAATCGCAGCAGCACGGTTTCCACCTGATCATCGCGATGATGGGCAAACAGCAGCAGCGCCGCCCCTTGCTCGCGGCACATGCGACCCAGCGCCTCGTAGCGGGCGCGGCGCGCAGCCGCTTCGATGCCCTCACCCGCTGCCAGTTGCACTGTCACGCGCTCGGTTGCCAGCGGCAGTTGCCAGTCGGCACACAGCGCGGCACAGAAACGGTCCCAGCCATCGGCCTGCGCCTGCAGGCCGTGATGTACATGCAAGGCCACCACGCGAGCCAAGGGCCAGTTATCGACCAGCGCGGCGCGCGTGGCATGCAACAGCGCCACGGAATCGCGTCCGCCGGACAGGGCCACGGCAATGGTGACGGGCTGCGCGTTGCCAGAAACAACAAAGGCCGCACCGGCCTGCAGAGCCAGTGCGACCTTCGTGGTCAGTTGCGCGGCAAGTTGCGCGGAAACTCCAGCGCTCACATCATTCCTGCGCGCCGGTTTCCTTGAATTTGCCATAGGCCATCAGGCGCTCATGACGGCGCGCCTGCAATTCCTTGACACTCATGCCCTGGAACTGTCGCAGCGATTCCGCCAGCGTGCGCTTGAGCATCGTGGCCATGCCCTTCGGATCGCGGTGCGCGCCGCCCAGCGGCTCGTTCACGATCTTGTCGATCAGGCCCAGCGCCTTCAGGCGGTGCGCGGTCAGGCCCAGTGCCTCGGCGGCTTCCGGCGCCTTCTCGGCGGTCTTCCAGAGGATCGACGCGCAGCCTTCCGGCGAGATCACCGCGTAGGTGGCGAACTGGAGCATCTGCACGACATCGCCCACGGCAATTGCCAGCGCGCCGCCCGAACCGCCTTCGCCAATGATCGTCGCGATCAGGGGCACCTTCAGGCCGGCCATCACATAGAGATTGTGGCCAATCGCTTCGGACTGGCCGCGCTCTTCGGCGTCGATGCCCGGGAATGCTCCCGGGGTGTCGACGAACGTGAAGATCGGCAGGCCGAACTTGTCGGCCAGTTCCATCAGGCGCTTGGCCTTGCGATAGCCCTCGGGCTTCGACATGCCGAAGTTGCGCAGCGCGCGTTCCTTCGTGTCGCGACCCTTCTGGTGGCCGATGATCATGCATGCCTGGCCGTTGAAACGGGCCAGGCCGCCCACGATCGACAGGTCGTCCGCGAAAGCGCGGTCGCCATGCAGTTCATGGAAGTCGGTGAAAATCTCGCGCACGTAGTCCAGCGTGTACGGACGCTGCGGATGACGCGCGATCTGTGCCACCTGCCACGGGGTCAGGCTGGTGTAGATATCCTTGGTCAGCTGCTGGCTCTTGCCGGCCAGCCGCGAAATCTCTTCGGAAATATCGACAGCCGAATCGTCCTGCACAAAACGCAGTTCTTCGATCTTTGCCTCGAGCTCGGCAATCGGCTGTTCGAAATCCAGGAAGGTGGTTTTCATAAAACGCGGACCTGTCTGTGAAGGGGCGCATTCTACCGGAAATTCTGCCGGTTTCTGCCACCCAATATGTTGATTCTTATGCATTTCCGGCAAGAATCAACGCCGTCACTGCTTTCAATCGCCCTGCCCGGTTGCTAATACGTCACCGGCAGCGGGTCCAGACTGCGCCACATATACCACGTTGCCACGGTTCGCCATGGCTCCCAGTTGGCGGCCACTTCGCGCGCCTCGCTGCGCGTGACGGGTTCACCACTGAAATAGTTGGCCGAGATCGCGTTGATCAGTCCGACATCGTCGAGCGGCAGCACGTTGGGCCGTGTCAGATTGAACATCAGGAACATCTCCGCCGTCCAGCGGCCGATGCCGCGGATCTGCGTCAGTTCCGCAATCACGGCCTCGTCGTCCATGCCGGACCACTCATCCACGTGGACGCTGCCAGCCTTGAAATGTTCGGCGAGGTCGGTGATGTATTCCGCCTTGCGCTTCGACAAGCCGCAGCCGGCCAGTTGTTCGGTACCGGCCTTCATGAACTGTACCGGCGTCACGCGCGGGCACAGCGTGACCAGGCGCTCCCATACCGACTGCGCCGCCTTGACCGAAATCTGCTGTCCAACGATGGAACGCGCCAGCGTGATGAACGGATCGCCGCGCGACACCAGGTGAGCGGGGCCATACTTCGGAATCATCTTGCGCAGGATGCGGTCGCGCTTCATCAGGTCGGCGCACGCCTCGTCCCAATAGTCGGGGCGCACCGCATCGATGACGGTCTCGACCGGCAGCGGAACGGCATCGACCTCGGGCAGCTCCGGCTTGCGGCTTTTGGCGCTGGCCTTGGCTGGCGCTTTCGCAGGTGCCCTGGATACCTTGGGCGCCTGCGTAGCCGCCGTCTTGCCAGCGGGACGAGGCGCCACGGCGGCGGTCTTCGGCTTGCGCGCGGCAGCGTTCAAGCACGCCTCCACTCGGTGGCACCGCCCGGTTTGTCCTCGAGCACCACACCGGCCGCCAGCAACTCGGCGCGGATGCGATCCGCCTCGGCAAAATTGCGCTCGGCCTTGGCCGTCTTGCGCGCAACGATCTGTGCCTCGATCTGCTCGCCGCTCAGGCTGCCGGCAATATGGCCGCCTTGCAGGAACGTATGCGGATCCCGCTCGAGCAAACCCAGCGTGCCGGCCAGTGCCTTGAGCTGGTGGGCGGCCGCGACCGCGCCCGTGCGGTTGACTTCGCTGGCCAGGTCGAACAGCACCGACACGGCGATCGGCGTGTTGAAGTCGTCGTTCATCGCGTCCGCAAAGCGCTTGGCGTGCGGCTCTTCCCAGTCCACCGCGCAACCGCCCGGCTGGGTTTCCTTGAGCGCCGTGTACAGGCGCGTCAGCGCGTGACGGGCATCGTCGAGGTGCGCATCGCTATAGTTCAGCGGGCTGCGATAGTGCGCGCGCAGGATAAAGAAGCGCACGACCTCGGCGTCGTATTCCTTGAGCACGTCGCGGATCGTAAAGAAGTTGCCGAGCGATTTCGACATCTTCTCGTCGTTCACGCGCACGAAGCCGTTGTGCATCCACATGTTCACGAACGGCTTGCCGCTGGCGCCTTCCGATTGCGCGATCTCGTTCTCGTGGTGCGGGAACTGCAGGTCCGCGCCGCCACCATGGATGTCGAAATGTTCGCCCAGCAGCGTGCAGCTCATGGCCGAGCATTCGATATGCCAGCCCGGCCGGCCGGTGCCCCACTTCGACGCCCACTTGCTTTCGGGCGGTTCGCTTTCCTTGGCGGACTTCCAGAGCACGAAGTCCAGCGGGTCCTGCTTGGCGTCATTGGCACTGACGCGCTCGCCGGCGCGCAGGTCCTCCAGCGACTTGCCGGACAGCTTGCCGTAACCCTGGAACTTGCGCACCGAATAGTTCACGTCGCCATCGGCCGCCTGGTAGGCCAGGCCCTTCGCCTCCAGCTTCTCGATGATATTGAGCATCTGCGGCACATATTCGGTGGCGCGCGGCTCGTAGTCGGGACGGATGATGCCCAGTGCCGCGGCATCCTCGTGCATGTACTGGATGAAACGCGTGGTCAGCTGGCCGATGGTCTCGCCGTTCTCGGCGGCGCGGCGGATGATCTTGTCATCGATATCGGTGATGTTCTGCACGTACGTCACATCGTAGCCCGCGGCGCGCAGCCAGCGGTGCACCATGTCGAACACCACCATCACGCGCGCGTGACCCACGTGGCAATAGTCGTACACGGTCATGCCGCACACATACATGCGCACCTTGCCGGGTTCGATAGGCACGAAAGGCTGCTTTTCACGCGCGAGCGTGTTGTAGATGTTCAGTTGCTGCATGTAGCGATGTAGTGAATGACGTTGCCGGGCGCGCGCCATGGCGTGCGGGCCCCATATCTTACCGGAAGCGCCCGGGTCCGGCCGAAGGTGTACGCACGTCGGCGGCGGGCATGGCATTGCGGCCTGCGCTGCACGCCTTGCCGCTTTGCTAGAATGCCGCGGAGTATAACGGACCGCCCTTACATGAGCCTGCTTCTGCCCACCCTTGCATCGGCCCGCCGTAGCGCCGCCCGAGGCGTCTCCCGAGGCCTCCGCCTTTCCGCGCTGACAGGCGCGCTGGCCATGGCTGCCGCACTGATGGCCGCGCCGGCCGGGGCGCAGAATGGCCCGCTGTCGCTGTCGGCACCCCCGGCGGCGCCCAGCGGCGTGGTGTCGGTGGACCCCGGCATGGTGCCGGCCCAGAAGGCTGTCAACGACAAGCGCTACGACGACGCCATTGCCGGTTTCGACAAGGTACTGGCCAGTAACCCGCGCAACGCCCAGGCACGCTTCCAGCGGGCATGGGCGATGTCGAAGGCTGGCCACGACGACGACGCCATCAAGGCCTTCGCCGAAATGGCGCAGGATTTCCCCGAGCTGCCCGAGCCGCATAACAACCTGGCGCTGCTGTATGCCAAGCGCGGCGACCTGAAACGCGCCGAAGCCGAGCTGCTGCTGGCCATCGACGCCAAGCCCGACTACGCGATCGCCTACAGCAACCTTGGCGATGTCTACAAGCGGCTGGCCGAGCAGGCCTATGGCAACGCCGTGCGCCGCAATCCTGGCGACACGCGCGCCGCCGCGGGCCTGCGCCAGGTGCAGGGCGCCCCCGCACCGGCCGGTGCGCCGGCAGCCACGCCGGCGCCACGCAAGGCCCCGGCCAGCGCCCCGGCCGCCCGCTGAGCCCGTGCGGCATTCATTCATACCATTGCCGGCAACGCACGCATGCACGCGGCGTTGCCGGCCCCCGTTATCGCTCCCGCTTGTCGCCCCATTTCGCCTGATCTGAATCCCGGAGTCCAGACATGACCGTATCCCGCCGCATCGTCCTGGCCGGCCTGATGGCCGCCGCCACCGCCCTGTCGCCGTTGGCCGCCATGGCCCAGGGCGCCAGCCCGGCCACCGCCGCCCCGAAGGCCGAGCGTGTGCAGTTCGCCACCAGTGCCGGCAAGTTCACCATCGAGGTGTATCCCGACGCCGCCCCGAAGACCGTGGCCAATTTCATGGAGTATGTGAAGAGTGGCTTCTACAGCGGCACGATCTTCCACCGCGTGATCAACGGGTTCATGGTGCAAGGCGGCGGCTTTGACCGCGACATGAAGGAAAAGCCCACGCGCGCGCCGATCCAGCTCGAAGCGCAGAACGGCCTGAAGAACAAGGCCGGCACCGTCGCCATGGCCCGCACTTCGAATCCGAACTCGGCCACCGCGCAGTTCTTCGTCAATGTGGTGGATAATCCGAACCTCGACTACCCGCAGCCGGATGGCAACGGCTATGCCGTATTCGGCAAGGTGGTGGAAGGCATGGACACGATCGACAAGATCAAGAACAGCCCGACCACGGCATATGGCGCCATGCGCAATGTGCCGGCCGCGCCGATCGTGATCGAGTCCGCCACCGTCGTCACCAAGTAACCGCCGCGCCCCGGGTGGGCGTGGCCATCACCGTCATCGAACAGACGAACAGAGGTAAGCCATGAGCAAGGTACAACTCCAAACGACGCAAGGCGTCATCACCATCGAACTGGACGCCGAGAAGGCACCGAAATCGGTGGAGAACTTCCTGTCGTACGTGCGCAAGGGCCACTATGACAACACGGTGTTCCACCGCGTGATCAAGAACTTCATGATCCAGGGCGGCGGCTTCGAGCCGGGCATGAAGCAGAAGGACACCGACGCGCCGATCGAGAACGAAGCCGGCAACGGCCTCAAGAACGACCGCTACACGGTGGCCATGGCCCGCACCAATGCACCGCATTCGGCAACGGCCCAGTTCTTCATCAACGTGGTGGACAACGACTTCCTGAACTTCAGCTCGCCCACGCCGCAAGGCTTCGGCTACGCCGTGTTCGGCAAGGTCGTGGAAGGTACCGACGTGGTCGACGCCATCAAGGGCGTGCGCACGGGCAGCTCGGGCTTCCACCAGGACGTGCCGGTGGACGACGTGGTGATCCAGAAGGCCACCATCGTCGAGTAATCCGGCACGACGGTTCCGATCCGATTGCGGCATGCCGCTCGTGGTGAACATTCCCCTCCGACACGCATGACCGCAACCACCCGCACGCCGGCGTCGGCACCGCTCCAGGTGCAGGCGCCGGCGTGGTTCATTTCCGATCTCCACCTGACACCGGGCATGCCGCGCACGCTGGAAGCATTCCAGCGCGTGCTGGACCAGGCCGCGCAGCAGGCGCGCGCGCTATTCATACTCGGGGATTTCTTTGAGTTCTGGGTCGGCGACGAGGAAACCGACACGCCGTTTGCCGCCGGGGTCGCCGCTGCGCTACGCCGGCTGGCCGATGCGGGCGTGCCGGTCTACCTGATGCATGGCAATCGCGATTTCCTGATCGGCCGGCGCTTTGCCAAAGCGGCAGGCGCCACGCTGCTACCCGATCCGTCGGTCATTGTCTGCGCCGGCCAGCGTGTGGTGCTGAGCCATGGCGACATGCTCTGCACCGACGACGAGCGCTACATGCGTTTTCGCCGCTGGACACGCCGACGCTGGGTACAACGCCTGTTCCTGCTGCTGCCGCTGGCCACGCGGATGGGCATCGCCCGCCGGTTGCGCGCCGACAGCGAAGCTGGCCGGGCCCGCCAGGCCGAGGGCGCGGCGCCGCCCACCTATGGCGATGCCACGCCGGCCGCGGTCGATGCACTGCTGGCCGAGCATGGCGCGCACACCTTGATACACGGCCATACGCACCGCCCTGCCCGCCACGACCATGTGCATGGCGAGCGCTGGGTGCTGACCGACTGGGATCTCGACGGCCGCCATCCCCGCGCGGCCGTATTGCAGCTCGATGCCAGCGGCTTCAACGTGCTGCCACAGGTGGCATGACGATGCGCACGAGGCCGCGCTTCGCGCCACGCCGCACCGCATGCCAGTCGCTGGTTGCGGCGCCTATTTCATCAGCTTGCGTAGCTCGCTTGCGTCGAAGCGGTCGTTCGGGGTGTTCTCGAGATGTTCGCCGAGGCGGTCGAGTGCGGCCAGCACGGCCTCGATGCGGTCATGTTGCTTGGCCGCGTTGTCGATCAGGCTCTTGAGCGCCAACGACACCGGATCGTCCGCATTCGGCGTGATGCCATAGGCCGAGAATTCCTGCTTCGCGCCCTGCTGCGCGGCCGGCGCATCGGGCATGATGATGCGTGCCGGAATACCGACCGCCGTGGCGCCTGGCGGCACTGGCTTGAGCACCACCGCATTCGAGCCAACGCGCGCACCATCGCCCACTTCGAAGCCTCCCAGCACCTTGGCGCCGGCGCTGACCACCACGCCAGCGCCCAGCGTGGGATGGCGCTTCTGGCCCTTGTACAGCGAGGTGCCACCAAGCGTGACGCCCTGGTAGATCGTGCAGTCGTCACCAATCTGGGCCGTTTCACCAATTACGACACCCATGCCGTGATCGATGAATACGCGGCGACCCAGCGTGACAGCGGGGTGGATCTCGATGCCGGTCAGCCAGCGCGACCAGTGCGAAATCCAGCGTCCGAGCCAGTGAAAGCCGCTACGCCAGCAGGCATTGGCCAGCCGGTGGAATATCACGGCATGCAACCCCGGATAGCAAGTCAGTACTTCCAGGCGGCTGCGCGCGGCGGGGTCGCGCCGCATGATGGCATCGATATCTTCCTTGAGGCGAGTGAACATCTTCGTCGTGTCGTGTTGCCATGCCGATGCGCCGCTCGCGCAAATGCAGATACCAGTGCAGGTGCAAATGCAAGCGGTCGCCGGCGTGGTCATTAGCCGGTCGTGTACTACGTTCTTGTGTGAGGGACGGCCTGGGCGCGTGCGAGCAGGGAGTGTAAGAGATTTGTGCGCCTGACGCCGGCCCTGTGCCCATCAGGGCTTTTCGGGTCGCGGCGACCTCAACATCGCGCCGGCTGGCGGATGCAGGCACAGGCGCCGCACTGGCGCAGTACTGCGCCATGGGAATCGTCCTGCCTGGAGTACGCCAGCGACGCATGCACTGGCAATGCCGGAATCCGGATCACGTTCTCAGCCTTCGTTGTTGCCTTCGTTCCGCTTGCCGCCGGTCAGCAGCATGCGCTTGGCGATACCGCGCAGGATATTGACCTCCTCGCGCTCGAGCCCGGCCCGGGCAAGCATGCGCCGCAGCCGCGGCATCAGCTTGCGCGGATTGGCCGGATCGAGAAATCCGATCGCCGCCAGCCCCGCCTGCAGATGCCCGAACATCGATTCGATCTGCTCCGCCGTGGCGGGCTCACCAGAATAGCCGATATTGGGCACGCCGTCCGATGCCGCGCCGGAAGCGTCATTGACCTCAAGCAGGGCCAGCCGCATCTCATAGGCGATCAGTTGCACCGCTTGCGCGAGATTGAGCGAGGCGTAGGCCGGGTTGGCCGGGATATGGGTCACGGCCGAACAACGCAGCACCGCCTCGTTGGGCAAGCCATAGCGCTCGTTGCCAAACACGAAGGCGATCGTCCCGCTATCGCTAGCGTCGGCGGTCAGCACCGACCTTCCCTGCGCGGCCGCCGCGCGAGGCAGCAGGCGGGGCGGGCCGAACTCGCGCTGGCGCGCGGTCATTGCCACGCTGAAAGCCGTGCCGGCCAGCGCGGTCTCGATATCGTCGACGATGCGGGCGCTGGCCAGCACGTCGTCCGCGCCGCTGGCCAGCGCGACCGCTTCCGGATGCGCGAGCACGTCGGGTTCGCGTGGCGACACCAGCACCAGGCTGCCCGGCAACTCGCCGAAACCCATGGTCTTCATCGCACGTGCGACCGAACCGACATTGCCCGGGTGGCTGGTCTCGACCAGCACCACGCGCACGCGCGAAAAAATGCCCGAGGAATCACTCGAAGCGGGAACTGCCGGGGCCTGCCCGGCCTGGGGATTCAATGCATCAGTCATCTGGGATGACCCGGCCATCAGGTTTGCCGCCGCCGACGCATGTCGACTCGTGCAGTGGGCCGGGTTCCTATACAATGCAGCCTTCAATTTGCGGCACGGCGCCTGAAACCGGCGACGGCCCCTCGTTCTTCTACAATCTGTTGTGCTGTTCGGCCGGTGCCCGGCTGCGCGCGCTTTCGCCATGGCTGGCGATGGCTGCCGTGCGAGTCGCGCCCACCTGCCCCCTGGAGAGATTCATGCATCCGATGCTTAATATCGCCGTCAAGGCGGCCCGCAAGGCGGGTTCCATCATCAACCGCGCGTCGATCGACGTCGACCTGGTGCGCGTATCGCGCAAACAGCACAACGATTTCGTGACCGAAGTCGATCGCGCCGCCGAAGCAGCGATCATCGAGATCATCAGCACCGCCTACCCCGAGCACGCCATTCTAGCGGAAGAGTCCGGACAGTCCTGGGCCGAAGGCGAGGAACAGCGCGAATTCACCTGGGTCATCGATCCGCTCGACGGCACCACCAACTTCATCCACGGTTTTCCGCAATACGCGGTGTCGATCGGCCTGCTGCACAAGGGCGTGCCGTCCCAGGCGGTGGTCTACGATCCCACCCGTGACGAACTGTTCACGGCCAGCAAGGGCGCCGGCGCGTTCCTGAACAACCGCCGCATCCGCGTGACCCGCCGCGACAAGCTCGCTGACTGCCTGATCGGCACGGGCTTCCCGTTCCGCGACCTCGAAGGCATGGACGAATACCTGGAAATGTTCGCGCTGATGACGCGCAGCTGTGCCGGCCTGCGCCGTCCGGGCGCCGCCGCGCTGGATCTGGCCTATGTGGCCAGCGGCCGGCTCGACGGCTTCTTCGAGCGTGGCCTGAAGCCCTGGGACATGGCTGCCGGCATGCTGCTGGTCACCGAGGCCGGTGGCCTGGTCGGCAACTACGCCGGCGAATCGCGCCAGATGGAACAGGGCGAAGTGCTGGCCGGCAATCCGAAGGTGTTTGCGCAGATGGTGCGACTGCTGTCGCCGTTCTCGCTGGACAACGTCAAGCCGACGCTCAAGCCGATCGGCGAGTAATTCCTCAAGTAACTCCGCGCGTGGTTCGCTCCGGGGTCGCCGTCAGGGCCCCGGGTCGAGCGAACAGGCCAGGGGCAGGTACTGCGCATTGAAGCCATCGCTGCCGCCCCTGATCGAGCAATTCCACGAGCCATCGGCCAGGCGGCCCACCGTGATGCGCGTGCCCCTTGCCGCCATGTGCACGTCGCCATCGAGCGTCATGACGATGCTTCCGGTGCCGTCCGGATTGAACGCGAACGTATTGGCCGTCTGCGTCAACGACGACTTGATGTAGCCCAATGAAGCAGTCGGATCCGGAAACTCGTGCACGCCATTCTGCAGGCGCTCTTCCACCGGAATCTTGTAGGCCGACGCCTCCCAGAATGCACGCGAGATCTGCGTCTTGACCACATAAGCCTGATAGGTGGGAATCGCGATCGCGGCAAGAATGCCCACGATTGCCACCACGATCATCAGTTCGATCAGCGTAAAGCCCCGGTGCAGTGCCTGCC
>NZ_DBHKYV010000063.1:0-34806 GCF_057315035.1 Cupriavidus sp.
CCGCGCTATCCTTCCTCGCCCTGAAGGACGAGGTTTGACGCGCATTTCCGATCAACGATATCTCGCAAACCGCGCTCGACGTGTGCCGTGACCGGCTAGGGTCACGCGCGAGTCACGTTGCCTGGCTTGCCGGTGATGTGCTCAAGATCGACCTGCCCACAAGCCGCTTCGACGTATGGCATGACCGCGCCGTGTTCCATTTCCTGACCAAGCCAAGGCAACGCGCCCGCTATGTCGAACAGGTTCTACACGCGCTGCGCCCTGCCGGTTGGGCAATCGTGGGAACGTTCGGCGCCAATGGCCCGGACCACTGTAGCGGCCTGCCGGTCCAACGCTATGGCGCGGATGAACTGCACGATCAGTTCGGCCCGGCGTTTGAGCTCATCGACCACAAGACCGAAACCCACCTGACCCCATGGGGCAGCGCGCAAGAGTTCGTCTATTGCCTGTGTCGAAAACGAGCCTTGTGACCGGGAGCAACGCCATCGGGGTCGGCATCGGCTACGACTTCGACTCCTCAAACCACTGCGCCGGCCTTGAACTTCGCGCTGACGGCTTCCGCGCCACGGGCGAGCATCACCATATCGACTGCCACAGCAACAAACAGGGCGCCCATGGCAAGGCATTCCTTCGCCCGTGCCTCGTCGACCATCAGTATTCCCGGCGCCTTCCCACAGGCCACGATACGCTTGATTGCCCTATCGATTTCCGCCCGGACTACCGGATGGGCTGGTTGCCCAGGGTACCCCAGACTGGCTGCCAGGTCCGCGGGGCCAATAAACACGCCATCGACACCCTCGACACCGGCAATGGATTCCAGGTTCTCAAGCGCCTCGGCGGTCTCGACCTGGACCAGCAGGCAAATCTCGTCCTGGCATTTGTCCATGTAGTCACGCGTGCGTCCGAAGCGGGTTGCTCGCACCGTCGCACCGCCCACACCTCGGATCCCAAGCGGCGGATACCGAACCGCCTGCACCGCCGCGACGGCTTCCTCCCGAGTCTGGACGTACGGAACAAGCAGTGTCTCGGCACCGATATCGAGAAAGCGCTTGATCAGGACGTGGTCATTCCAGGCGGGGCGCACCACCGCCGACGTACTGCGGTCCGGGTCTGCGGCGATAGCCTGCAGCTGCTGCAAGACCATGGGAACTTCGTTGGGTGCATGCTCGGCATCGACCATGATCCAGTCGAAGCCCGCACCCGCAAGGATTTCTACGGTGTAGTGGCTGGCCAAGGCCGACCAGATCCCGATCTGAGGACGGCCCTCTCGCAGTGCCTGCTTGAATCGATTCACAGCAATAGTCATCGCGCCGCGTCCCAAACGTCAATGGAAGTGGCACGACACGGTGCCAAAGTCGCCGTAGTCGGCAATGATGGTGTCTCCCCTGGACACCTCCAACGGTCGAATGAACGAGCCGGCGAGAATGACCTGCCCAGGAAGCAACGAAACGCCGTAGCGATGTAGGCGATTCGCGAGCCACGCCACGCCGTATGCGGGATGGTTGAGCACACCGGCGGCCAGACCCGTTTCCTCCACCTCGCCGTTCTTGCTAACGATCGCTCCAATCCGGCGCAGGTCGGCATCCTGCAGGTTCGGGCGGAACGGACGGCCACCCAGTACGAGCGCGGCATTGGCGGCATTGTCGGAAATCGTATCCAGAACGGTTCGCGAACGCCTGGTTTCCGGATCTACACGCTGGATTCGCGCATCAAGAATCTCGAGTGCCGGCGTAATGTACGCAGTGGCATCAAGCACGTCGAACAGCGTGCAATCGGGGCCGGACAGTGGCTTGTCGAGGATAAACGCGAGTTCCGCCTCGATCCGGAGTTGCATGAACCGGTCTGCGGGAATTGTCGCGCCATCCCGGTAAAACATGTCGTCGAGCAGCACGCCGAAGTCGGGCTCGCTGATGTTCACCGCACGCTGCATCGCCTTTGAAGTAAGACCGATCTTGTGGCCCTTGATCGTTCTGCCCTTCTCCTGCTTGAGCGCCATCCACGCGTTCTGTATCGCATAGGCATCCTCGATCTTCATATCCGGATAGTCGAGCGAGAACTGGCGGCAAGGTACGCGCGTCTCCTCGGCCTGTTCAAGCCGGAGAGCGGCTTCCTTGAGTTGTTCCGGCGTCATGGCAATACCTCTTCGGCACGAACCACATTCGACAGCACCCCTACCCCCTCGACCTCGACTTCGACGACGTCACCGGGGACAAGGAAGCGCGGCGGGTCAAAGCGCACCCCTGCACCGATAGGCGTGCCGGTCGCGATGATGTCACCAGGATTGAGGGTTGCAAATCTGGACAGATAGGCGATCAGCGCGGCAAATGGGAACATCAGATTCGACGTGCTGTCTTTTTGGCGGACTTCTCCGTTCACTCGCGTAGTCAGCCCGATGTTGTCGAATCCCGCGAACTCGTCAGACGTGACAATCCATGGGCCAATGGCCCCCGACGCATCGAAGTTCTTGCCTTGCGTCACGTTGAACTTGCCATGATGCAGCCAGTCGCGAATCGTGCCTTCATTGATGCAGGTTAGCCCGGCAATGTGGGCACAGGCACTAGCCTCGGCAATCCGTCGTCCGGACTTACCGATAACGATGCCAATCTCCCCCTCGTAATCGAGCTGACTCGATTCCGGGGGCAGCAACAACGGCTCCCCGTGTCCCGCCAAGGAAGCGGGCGTACGCATGAACACGCTCGGGTACTTCGGCAGGTCGCTGTTGTCCTTGTATTCCGCGTTCCGATGCGCGTAGTTCACGCCAATGCAGAAGATCTTCTCCGGGCCCAGGACGGGCGGAAGCAGTTGGACCGATGCGAGCGGACAGTCCGCCTGTGCGCTTGCCAAAGCGCCCCTGGCGCGCGCAAGTTGCGACTCTCCACCCGCAAGAAGCGACTTGAGCGAGTCAATATCAGGCAGGCGCCGACCCAGGTCGACGATGCCGGCCGCCGGGCCATGGCCCACGACGGCGCCCCACGAGATGCCGTTGCCGGTGCGGAATGTGCTGAGCTTCATGCGTCAAATCCAAAGAAGTGGGTGGGATTGTCCACAAGGATCTTGCGGAGTACCGAGGCATCCGGTGCGAATCGATACAGAAGTTCGAGCAACTCGCCTTCATTGGGCGGCTGCTTGACAGATACCGGGTGAGGCCAATCGCTACCCCACACGCACCGGTCTGGCGCGGCTGCTATCAGCCGCTGGGCGAGCGGTACTACATCGTCCCAAGGCGCTCCCGTTCTGGAAATCTTCTCGCTCAGCGAGAGCATGACCCAGTAGTTGCCGCGCTCCAGACGCTCGAGGATTGCCGCAAGGTTTGGATCGTCGTCACCCTTCGTCGGATCGGCCCGCCCCATGTGGTCCAGCAAAATGGGAACCTCAAGGTCGTCGTACACGGCCAGCTGCGTGGCGATGCCGTCGGGTTCGGGCTGCAGCTTGACGTACCAACCTAGCTCCTTGATACGCGAGAACGCCTTGTCCTGCTCGGCTGCGCTCAAGCTGATTCCCAGCCCTGCGCGCGTAAAACGGGCTCCGCGCACGCCTGCGTCATGAAGCTTCGCGAGATAGGCATCGTCGCACTCCGTCAGCACGGCGGCGTTGGCACATCCGAGGTAATTGCGCGGTCCATGTGCCGGGTTGAGGTTTGCCAGCGCATCAAGTACGACCGAATGGTCAGCCCCGTACGTGGTCGCCTGAACAATCACGCCGCGGGTGATGCCAAGTGTGCGGTGCAGTTTCTGGGCAACTTTCCACGTCGCGCTCGGCATTTCATATGCCGCGCCAGGGCGGACGGGAAACTGTTCTCGTGGGCCAAATACGTGAAACTGGCTGTCGCAGCTTCCTGCAGGCGGCAGCGGCTTCGGCGCACGCGGATTGGGGTCGAACGGGAGGTAGTCAGGCATGTCGGTAGTGCGAATTATCTAGTCGGTCCGGGCGACTTCAGGCGATATAGGCCGTGAAGTCGCATTCGATCAGCTTCCCCATGTCGAGGTCGGCCTGCATGGTGTGGCGTGCCGGACGTGACTGCGCGTCGGGGAACATCTCCAGCCACGGCTTGTTGAGTGCGGGGCGCTGGGTTCGGTCTTTCATCCACACCGTCAACTTCACGATGTCGTCGATCGACCCACCGGCCGCTTCGACGATGCGCCTGACGTTGGCCAACATGTAATGACACTGGGCTTCGATGGTGTCCGCGGGCTTTCCGGTGGAAGGATCGTTACCCTGGATACTGCCGCTCATCAGTAGCGGCCCAATGCGGCAACCCGCCGGGATCGGGTTCTTGTGACTGAACCCTTCCACATATACGCTGACGCGACGCGCCGCGGCACCAGCGACAGGAGCCTCGCTTATTCCGCGGTGATGTTGGCTTGCTTGATCAGCGGTGTCCATCGCTTGTCCTCATTGCTCAAGAATTGCTTGAATTGATCCGGGGTACTACCGCGCGCTTCCGCGCCGAGCGCTTCGAATTTGGCCTGGACATCCTTGTCCGCAAGAATCTGCCGTAGCGCATCGGAGAGCTTCTGGACAACTTCGGGTGGCGTTCCCGCAGGCGCCAGCAGGCCAGTGAATGTCTCGACGGTCAGGTCGGGGAAGCCGGATTCCTGCAGCGTCGGCACGTTTGGCAGTTGGGGAAGACGTTTTGCAGATCCGACGGCAAGCGCTCTCGTCTTGCCCTGCTGAATGAATGGCAGCGCGACGGAAAGCTGGTCGAAATTGAATTGAACCTGGCCGCCCAACAGGTCGGTGGTAGCGGGCGCGTTGCCCTTGTAGTGCACCGTAATCCAGTGAGCGCCGGTCTTGTGCTGAAGATATTCGCTTGCCAGATGGTTCTGTGTCCCCGCGCCAGGCGACGCCATCGTCAGGTTGCTACCCGGTTTGCTGGCAGCGGCAATCAGTTCACCCACGGTCTTGAACGGCACCGCGCTATTGACCTGCAGGACCACCGGTGTGAACGAGACGGAACTGATGGGGACGAAGTCCTTTTTCCAGTCGTAGCTGTTCTTCTTGTAGATCATCGGCGAGAACAGGATGGGACCGTTTGCCCCCAGGAACAGCGTGTAGCCGTCTGGCTTGGCTTTCGCCACGGACTCGGCTGCAATCATTCCGCCAGCGCCCGGCTTGTTGTCGATCAGGAATGGCTGCTTGAACATCTCCTGCAACTTGGCGCCAATGATGCGGCCGGCCGAGTCCACGTTGCCGCCCGGCGGGTATGGCACCACAACCCGCACCGGCTTGTCAGGCCATGCCTGGGCCAGGATTGGTGATGCCAGGGAGGCGAGGATTGCCGCGGCGGCAAACTTCGCCGCACCGCGCGCAAGTCGTGTTTTTGTCATGGTGTCTCCGTTATGTCATCTGTGGCCGGGGTGTCTTGGCCCGTGACAGCACCACTCTACAAACCGGAGCGGATCTGCTGCAATGCAATAAGCCACAGATAGTCCATGATATGGACTATGCTCTGATTCCCCACGCACGGTGACCGGGCGTATCTGGGCAGAATGACCCCATCCCATCCATTGCAGGAGACAACATGCAGGTCACCGCCGAATCGCTTTCCCCCGAAGCCACCTATCGACTGATGAGCGGCGTGGTCGTGCCGCGACCCATCGCGTGGATTACGACGGAGTCCGACGACGGCGTAGTCAATCTGGCGCCGTTTTCATGTTTCACCTTCGTCTCGAACAAGCCGCCGCTCATCGGCGTAAACGTCGGACGCAAGGCCGGCAACCGTAAGGACACCGGCGCCAATATCCACGCGCGTGGCGAGTTTGTGATCAACATTGGCGATGCCACGCAACTGGAGGCGATACACCTCAGCAGCATCGAGCACCCTCCCGAGGTGAGCGAAGTCGAAGTTCTTGGCTTGACAACCGCGCCCTCCCACTTCATCCGCACACCACGGCTGGCCGACGTGCCCGTCAGCATGGAGTGTCGGCTGGAACGCGTCATCGAGTTCGGGGACACGGGCGCGGAGTTTATCGTCGGCGAAGTCCTGGTCTTTCACATGCGCGAGGGCTTGTACCGCGACGGGAAAGTCGACACGACCGAACTCAATCCTGTGTGTCGCATTGGCGGGCCTAACTATGCAAGTCTTGGAGAGATCATCACGCTCCGTGGTGTCAGGCAAACGGCCAAATCCGTCGTGACAAAGGATGATTAGCGTGAAGAAAGCAGTCGGGCCCAACTCCTGCGGAGTACACCGTGGATGATTCGGCGGAGACGAGCAAACCCGCAGACGGCGCGCAGAGCATTCGGCGCGCGCTCTCAATCCTGCGCATTGTTGCCGCGGAGCAAGAGCGCGGTGCACGCCTGGTCGACGTGGTGCGGAGCACAGGCCTGAGCCAACCCACCGTCCATCGCATCTTGCGTGTGCTGATCGAGGAAGGTGCGGTCGAGCAGAATCCGCAATCGCGCCGCTACGTGATTGGTACCGAAGTGTCACTACTGGGTCTTGCCCGCGTCGCGCGCTTCCCGCTGCGGGCAGCCGCCGAGCCGTACCTGCAATATCTGAGCGAAACCTTGGGCGACACCATCTTCCTGACCATCGCCAATGGTGATGACTCGGTATGTATCGGACGTTGGCCCGGGAGCTACCCGGTGAAGGTGCTGTCGATCGATGTCGGGGCACGACGTCCGTTGGGCGTTGGCGTCAGCGGTCTGGTCTTGCTGGCATCACGGCCCGACGACGAGATTCGGGCGATCGTCCGCCGTAACGCCAAGCGGTTGGCGGCATTGAAAGTCGATCCCGAGGAACTGGTCAACCGTGCCCATAAAGTTCGCGAGCAAGGCTATGGCTATACCGCGAAGGGTGTAGTCCAGGGCTCGAGGGCGGTAGCTGTCCCAATATTCGATGGCGCTGGCGCGGTGGTGGCTGGCATGGCGCTGGCAACCATTACCGAGCGCCTGCCCGCCGCCAGGCTTGCATCGGTGGTTGGCGAGATGCAAAAACAGGCAGAGGTACTCCGCCAGCGCATCGTGGAGATGAAGTTGTCGAAAACCTGATGAAGCCGCTTGCCGAAGCCAACCCGAAGTTGGCTTCGAAGTGGTCCTCAAAGCGTGCTACTTCGCGCTGCAATCCAGCGTGTAGTGGCCAATTTCCTTGCCGTTCTCACGCAAGGTCAGTGCGAGCTTGCACGTGCCCCCGGGCTGGGCTGTCACGCTGACAGTCGACAGGCGCGTCGGGCTGTTCGCGTTGACGTGCAGATTGCCGCCCTGCGCGACAGACGAACTGCCTGACTGGCCGGTGTTCACGAGCCTGAGCTCGTACTGCAACTCCAGCTCCCTGGCCGCCGAAACATAAGGCGCCACGATGGTCTGGCCGTTGCTGGCATGGACATCCATCCATACCTGGAGATTCGTATCCGCTTGCATGGAGGCGGGCTCCTGCTGGCACCATTGAACGCGCCAGAAAAAGGGAGAGGCAAGTCTGGCTCACCAGCTTGCTCCCTCCGCAACTCAACGCGACACGCGCGGCGTTTGCGATGGCTCAGCGCCATCGCAAACTGACCCCTACTCACCCGGTCGCCGCGAGTTACTGCGTCTTGGTCTTGTCTACGGATACAGCCTTGGCAGCGCTGGGCTGCGCGGCGTTGGCATCAGCCTTTGGCGCGGTGCTTGCCGTGGCCTTCGGCGTGCCCGCTGCGGGCTTGGTCGCAGCGGCATGGCTCGACTTGCTTGCCTTGTGATGGGTCGCCTTGGCAGCCGACTTATGCTGCGTGGCATGAACATCGGCCTTGCCCTTGGTGGTCGTCACCTGGTCTGTGGTCGCCTTGCCTTGCGGCGGCGTCGCGGAAGCTGGCACACCAGTCTGCGCGAAAACGGTACCGACGAGCGCGGCGGAAGCGAGAGCAGCGAACAGCTTCTTCATGGCATGAACTCCTGGGAGGTTTTTGGGCAGCGGCAATGTGCCGTGCTTACCGGAAGAAACGGCGCCGCCGCTGCTGGAGTTGACCGGCAAGTCGTGACAATCCGTAAGTCTTGCAACAGCCCTGCCCGGCCACGCGGCCCCCCCCAGCGCTCACACAACTGCCTCTTCGGTTCGCGCATCGGAGATCGCCTGCGCCAGTTCCTCGGTAACGCGGATCTCTGCCCCGAGAGGTGTCATCTGGGCCGTGGCGGCAAACGGTGCCGCCGGCATCGGAGACGGATTTCGATTGCGTCGCCACAGGAAGAAGGACGCCAACCCGGCGTGCAGGACGAGAAATGCCCAGAACAACCCGTTCGCGCCCATTCGATTCATCAGCGGCGAAATGATCAAAGGGCTGATCGCTGAGCCGACCGAATTGATCAGCAACATGCCCTGGATCACGCGCACCAGTTCGTGGGGCTCTGCGCGGTCTGCCGAGTGGCTGACCGCCACCGGATAGATGGCAAAGATGCCGCCCCCAATCAGGAACATCAGCACCATCAACAAAGGCGGGTAGCTCGGAAGAATAAGCACCGCCAGCGATACCGCCGCACAACCCACGCTCAGTGCAAGCAGTACCGTTTGCCGGTCTCTTCTGTCCGACCAGCGCCCCACCGGATACTGCAACGCCATGGCGCCGCAGATGGCACTGGCCATCAACTGGCCGACCTGGGCAACACTCATGCCCTCGCGCTGCAAGTAGATGGGTAGCAGCGTATAGACCGCCGCGATGCCCAGCCCGGAACCGAAGCTGCCAACCGCGCCTGCGGGCGTCAGGCGGACCAGGTCCTGCGGCATCAGCGGCTCGGCATGCCCCACCTCGGGCGCGGTCTTCGGCAGGATTGCCATCGGCAACACGGCCATCGCCCCCAGGACACCGGCAGCCATGAATGGCACGCTGTCACCCGCCGAGCCAATGGCCCCCAGACTCATCTGCGCGAGCATGATCGACCCATAGAGGGCAATCATGTAGATCGCCAGCAAGCGCCCTCGCGATTTTGTGTCTCCCGCAAGCAGCAGCCAGCTTTCCACGACCAGGTAGATGCCCACCATGGCCCAGCCATTCACCAGGCGAAGGATCAGCCAGACCCAGGGATCGGAAACCAGCCCCTGAAGCAGATAGGTAATCGATGCCAGCGACGCGAAGCTGCTATAGGAGCGAATGTGACCGATCCGGGAGATCAGGCGGTCGCTGGTAATCGCCCCCACGGTCAGCCCAACGAAATAGGCCGACGAAATGGCCCCGATCATCGCCGCGGAAACGCCGGCGGCGTCAAGGCGCAGAGAAGTCAGGGACGACATGAAGCCCGAACCCAGACTGACAACGAATAATCCCAAAAGTGGCCCAAGTGCCACCGCCCACGTGTTGCGCGACAAAACTTCCTCTCAGTGCAATATCAAATGCACCGCGGAGGATACCTGAGCGGGACGGTCCCCTTGGTTTTCACCTGAATCGGAGGCTAGTGTCGCGAGTGTTCCGCGACTTGACCCAGCCGCTTTCCCAGCGCTCTGTGAAGCCAGAAGAGTATGCAGGCAAGACCACCTGCCAGCCAGTGCAGCCACTCTGTGATAGTGCGCAATACCTCGCCATTGAAGTAATAGAGTCCATAGCCGCTGACAGACAACAGGCCGACCACGATGGCAAAGCAGGTGCCAGCGTAACGGTTGACCTTGAGCTTCCACGCGAGCCGAATGTGGCCGGCCCAAATCGTCCCGATCAGGTAAGTCACCAGCCACGCCGCTGCGCCATGGATCTTCATGTTCCAGGCCTGGAGGGGCATCATTTCGTCTGCGTCGTTGGCAAGGAAATGGACGGCGAGCCACGCAAAGCCTGTCGCCACAAGCAATATGAAAGTCGCGTAGATCACGCGTCTGCGCACGCGAGGGATGCGAGGCGTGCGTCGTCTGGTATGCGTTGCTGGATGGTGGTCTGGCATGGCCGGAAGGCGCGTTCTATCCGAAAAGTATCTCGCTGTCGCGCCGCGCATCCCGATACAGCAAAGTCCGTGCGCTGTAGCGCGCAAGCAAAGGGTGGAGAGGCAAGCCGCTTGCCAGCACTACCTTGGTGAGCGCATCCGCAACCATGCAGGTCGGCGCCACGATGCTGGCGCCCGCCTGCAATGCCAGCGCATTGTGCTTGCCGACAATACGCGGCAAGGCGGTGGCGGCCGGCGCCAGACCCGCGACACTGGAACTGGCCAAGGCTTCATTAAAGATCTCGCAGCGTACCATCATGCGCGTCGGCCATGCTGGATCACGCACCGAAATCGCCGTCGCGGCTGAGCCAAGGTGGCGCAGGTCGCCTCCGGCATTGACCAGGGCATGGTCGACGTCAAACTGGCTTATCGCCTCGATTGCACAATCCACTGCATAGCCTTTCGCAATGCCGCCCAGGTCGAACGCACCGTTGCCTTCCTTGTACACGGCATCGTCGCGGAGCTCCCAGCGAAGCCAGCCTTGCCAATCGGGGTGCCTGGTGCAGTCGAACAGGCCATCGCTGTCGCGCTGCAGAATTGATGCCAGTGTCAGTACAGTATGCGTCTGAGAATGGATGCGAACTGTTGAGCCTGACGGTGCGGCGTTGAGCCGGCCGATGTCACTATCGGGATCATGCCGGTTCATCAGCCGGTGTACGGTCGCCATGGCCGCAAAGGCGGCTTCCATGGCGCGATGCGCATCCGTGCCGAGCACGTCGACGTCAACCAGTGTTCCCAGCAGTGGCCGCGCACGCCTGCACCGCATCTGTCGCTCGATGTGGTTGGCGATCACGCTAGGATCCCTTGGCAAGCGCAATCTGCGCCATCGTCGCGATACGCCGGATGCCATCGGTCAGGTGAGTACATGACAACGTGGCCCCGCTGATATTGTTGATGTCGTCACCAATGCGCAATGGCGCAGAGGCGGACTTTGCGGTGAACTGCGCGCGCCAAGGCTTGCCGCGCACCTCGTAGCCATGGCTTTCGCGGTAGTTCAGGATTTCGACCCCGCCGATTTCTCCGGTGGGACTCAATGCTACGGCGTAGTCGATCAGCTCGAACTTGCCGATGACTGAATCCGTGACGACATAGCCCAGCAGCGTCGATCCCTGCCGCGCCTGCCAGATGCGCCAGGACCCCGGCCTGGCCGGACCGCCAGCACGATCGGCCAACTGTCGCAATTGATCGGGCGAGAGCGCAACTACCATCGGCGTGAATTCGGTAGCGCCGGCGAACAGGGACTTCTGGCCCTCTTCCACGCTTAGGTACTGCACGGCGTAAGCGCTGGTCACGACGACACCGCATCCCGCGATTGCCGCGCCGCACACCAGTACTGTGTTTGGAAACCTGTATCGCACGATTACGATCTCCCGCGGGCCGTCTCTAGAAGTAAACGCCGAGACCCAGGTCGAACCGGTTGAAGTTCTTGTTGGTACGGAACCACTGGTAGTCCATTTTGAACACCACGTTCGGGTTCAGGTAGAAGTTCATACCGACAGTCCAGACAGTGTCGTAAGGCTTTGCGAACGTTGCCCCGGTTGAAGTGACAGGCTGGCTTGGTGTCGCGGAGAAACCTGGGGCAATGCCTTCATACTTCGCGCCCATGTTGTAGCGCTCGAAGCGTGCAAACGGCACGGCGCGATACTTGTCATGCTGCCAGACATTGTAGGCAGCTTGCAGGTACCACCCGTAGAACGACGCGGGCATGGGGTTGGCGGTCCCCGGGAACTGCGCGTTGACCTGGGCGGTATTGCTGATGCTGCCCTGGGCATACAGTGCCGCCAGGTCCCACTTGCCCGGTGTCCAGCGCGCGTGCGTTTCCCAAAGCGTGGCGCGCTGGTTGCTGGCGCCGGCAGCCGGGACGGTATTTCCGGTGAATACCGAGCCGCCGAGCAGTAGGCCCGGCACACCTCGATAGCTGAGCGAGATATATTGCGAGGCGTTCTTCGCGTTGGCCAGTTGCAGTTCCTGGTGCGTGGCCTGGAACGGCGCTACGCCATTGGTCTGCAACTCCAGGGCCGAGTTGTAAAGTGGCGTCTCCGGCGTGAAGTTCCACTTGGACAGGTCCAGGCCAGTGGTCAAGCCGATATTCCAGTCCAGCCCGAAATCCGTATTGCCATGCAGGGCGAACCCACCCTCGCGCCATGTGCTGGGGATGATCAACGTCTCGACGAAGTTGCGATAGACGCCATAGTAGGCCGTAGGTTCGTGATGCTCGTTGATCAGGCCCACCGGCATCAGGAACAGGCCAGCCGTCACACCGACCTTGGGTGTGAACATATGGTCTATATAAAATTGCTCGACCTCGAATTCACCAGAGTCGGACGACGAGGTGATGGCATGCTCCACCTCGAACTCCGACGCAAAGCGCGTCTTCTCGTCGAAGCGGTAGCCAAAGCCAAACACTGCGCGTCCGAGGTCTGCTCGGGTATCGTTTGTGTTGCGGCTTGGCCGCGAATACCCGATCTCGCCATAACCGAAGATACTGAGGTTTTCCAGTGGCGATGGCTTGGCTGCTGCCTGCTGGATCGTTTCCTGTGACGCCTGGATCTGCGCGACCTGGGCGGTCTGATCGGCTTGTTGTTTGGCCTGGACTTGTTGTTGCGACGCCATCGCCGCGTTCTGGTCCTTCACGGCCTTCAGTTCTGCCTTGAGCGCTTCCAGCTGGCTCGCCATGTCATCGATCCGACGTTCCAACTGCTGAACGACTCCGGTGTTGGCCCCAGCCGGTGGCGCTGCAATCGCAGGTGTACCTGCCGCGGCGAGCACTGCCGCAGCGATCATCTTCTTCTTCATCTCCCTCCCCCTTGACAGTTAGCTCTTATTTGCTCGGCGCGGTGTAAGACGCAGCGCGCGCACGCGTGGCAGCAACGCTTGCCGCAGTAGACTGGCATTGCGCCGGGACCTCGTAAGCGGACGGATTGGCAGGGTCGAAGCCGTCAGTCAGCGTGCAAAGGAAACGGACCAGGTCGGCCATCTCGCTATCCGTGAGATTGGGCGCCAGCGAAGGGATATAGGGGACCTCGGATACGTTGACATTGCCGGTCATGCTGGCCGGCAAGTCATTGAACGGCGTGTCCGGCGTGCCGTCAGCCTTGACGTACCACCGCGCAGGGTCCGTATCGCGCGTGATGTACCAGGCCACAGCCTCCTCGATCGTATCGAATACCCCGTTGTGAAAATACGGGGCGGTCAACGCAAGGTTGCGCAGGCTGGGCACTTTGAATGCGCCACACAGGCTCGTCCTGCTGGCGAGATCGGCACGCAGCGGGCCGCATAACCCAAGGTCGTAGTAGTCGTGATTCGGCTCGCCCAGCGACAGGCCGTTCTTCGGTGCGTAGGACAGCGTGTTGCCGTCCACGTTGGCCGGAATCTTCCAGTTGCGTGGAATTCCTACATTGTCGTAGGTGAAATCAGTGAACAACGCTGGCGTGGTGGCCGTGGGTGTCGAAACATGGCACGCCGTGCAGTTCCCTTTTGCGGGATTATTGAACAGTGCGAGCCCGTTGAGCTCCTGCGGTGTCAGCGTGGTTTTGCTGCTCAGGTACGCGTCGTATTTGCTGGAGAAAGGGTGGAAAGAAGCGTCTTCCTTTTGATACTGGGCGAGCGCCTGTCCGATGTAGTGCAATGCACTGGTGGAATCGGACGTGGCCGCGTCGCCGAAGACGGCTTTGAAGTCGGCGAGATAGGGGCGCGTCAGCAACCGCGCCAGCACTTCGTCGGCGGAAGCATTGGCCATCTCGAATGACGTGACGAAGGGCTGCTCCGCCTGGTCGGCGAGCGACGCCGCGCGCCCGTCGCGAAACAAGCCGCCAAAGGGTGTGCCGTCCGACTGAAACCCGAATGCCGGTGTGAACTGGGAGTAATTCAGTGACGGGGCATTGCGCAGCCCGGACAGATCCATATCGGGTCCACCCAACGGTACCGATAACCCGTCATTCGCTGCATGTGCCCGACTTTCCACATGGCACGTTGCACAGGACTGCTTGCCCGATACCGATAACGCCGTGTCGGAGAAGATCTTTTCCCCAAGCTGCGCCATCGGAGAAAGCGCTGAATCGGGCGCTGGCGAAGTAGAGCTGGTGCCGCCACCACTGTCGCCCCCGCCACCGCAGGCTCCGAGGAATGCCGACACCAAAATAGCCCCCCACAGAACTGTGCGATGCATGCTCGACACTCCCCTTGGCCCGGCTCATTCTTATTGGCACTGAAGGCGTGAATCACAACGATTCGCGTTTCTGGAGCGAGTATAGATTTTGGAATTGGCAGGAATCAACCAATTGATGTGGTGCGGATCGAAAAACCTCCTTTCGTCGCACATGCGCGACTAAATCCGCAGGCTGCGCTTAATGTATTAATGTCCAGTTGGCAGTCCCATTGTTTTTAGATATTTACAATGACTCAACCGGAATTATGGCGATCATTTTTGAGATCAAGCCATTGCACCAGACTCCAATTAAGGCTTGTTATTTGCGCCTTATTATTATCAATCCGACATTTTTCATTAATCTTAAGTGCTCGCACGACGATCGCCCGGGTCACGGTCTGAGCGGCCGTAGCGGAAACAGCCACGTGGCGGCCGCGCATCCCAGCGCGCCCCCAAGCACGGTTTCCCACGCCCGTGCCGCCAACACGGGCACCGCGTGTTCGCCTCCCACGGCGAGTGTGACGATCAGGGTGAAGGCAAACGCTGCGCAGGCGATGTCGTAGCGTTCGGGCAATGCCATCGCATACACGATCATTGCCAGCGACGCGGCCAGCCAGACCAGCAGCGGATCATGCGCAGCCAGCGGCAGGAACGCGAGCCCCAGCGGCACGCCAAACAACGTGCCGATGATCCTGCGGCGCACACGGTCCAGGGTGCCCGCCGCAGTGCCCGCCACCACGTAGACGCACGCGGTAATGGCCCATGCCGATTCGGTCAAACCGAACAGGTTGTTCAGCAGGATCACGGCCAGGGCCCCACTGGCAGCCTGCAAACCCATCACACATTCCGCGGAACACGTCTTCAGGCCGCGTGGCCGTGAAGCGATTCGTGGGGGCGGCACAGCCATCGGCAGCTCGGACGGGCCGCTCAGCAGCCGGGGCAAGATGCAGGCAACCGCGGCAACCAGACCCGCGACGCCGATCGCTGCTAACGCTTCGGGCCCCAGGCCCGCGCCATAGGCTAGCAACTGGCCGATATAAAGCTGCGAACCAACGCCTGTGCCCAGGATCCCGTATTTGCGGCAATAACCTGTCAGGAAGGCGCCGCTGATCAGAATCCACTCGGGCCCGGCCCGGCCGGTGCCGGCCAGAACGGGGACGAAGAGGGCAAACGAGGCGGCACCCAGCGCGGCGGCCAGGCATAGCGCGGCGAGGTCGCGGCTCGATGCAGCGCGGCCCGCACGGGCTTCGGACACGCTAGCCCAGAGCGCAAAGCCGCCCGCCAACGTCGCCACGGACTTCCCACCCGTCACTGCTTGCGCCACCGCGGGCAGCGTGCCCAGCGCGGCGGCGATGCCATAGGCAGTGACCAGGCGCAGCCCCTTGATGCGCCGATGCACGCCGGGGTCGACCCGTTCCAGCCACGCCATCAGCCGCATGAACGTCTGGCAAGCTACCGTCACGGCGGACCGTGCGTGTTGTCTCAGCAGGCGTTCGATTTGCATAGCCATTCCCTCGACCACGTGATGCCGCCTACGTTCAGTACTTCCAGCCACCGCCAGGCAGACGGCCATGATATGGGGTATCACGGCAATGGCCCCATGGGCCGCGCCAATAGCCGATCGGACACCCGTTGGGTCGCACGGTAACAACTGGCAGTGTCACCATCGGTGGCGCCGGGCGATAGATTACGGTCGGTCCGGCAACGTGGCAATGTCCCCAGGGTCCCCGCCATCCATCCGGGCCACAACCTTGGGCCGCGTAGGACGAGGACGCCGATACCAGCAGGACCCCGGCCACTGTCAGTACACGTGTCAGTGTTCTCATGATCGTTCTCCCAGATGCGTAGCGGTCTCAGTAGGCGTGGCTGCTCGCGGTTGCGGCGGCGGCCTCCATTTCGGCCTGGGCCTGGCGCAGCAGGTTGATGGCGCGGCCAGCATGCCCGCCCAGGGCATAGTGGTTGGCATGCTGGGCATCCTGCATGCGTTCGATGGCCTGCTGCGCGTGGAAGCTTGCGGCCTCGATATTCGGGTGCTGGTCGGTGTAGTAGCCGACGTCTGCCACGGCACAGCCAGAAACGAGTGACAGGGCCAGCGCGCTGGCAGCAAAAACTCCCATGCGTGCCTTCAGGTTCAGTAACTTCATGATGACCTCCAGTTATTTACGAACTGCGAATTACGGCTTGCGTAGAAAAAGGGCAGTGGGGTAACTGCCCGGCGACTGGGCCGGCTCAGTGGTGCCAGTAGCCAAAACCGACATGCCATGGGTGATATGGGCGGCCATACCAGCCGGGACCGGCGATGTAGCCCACCGGCGTAGCGGGTACGTACGCCGGGGCGGCATACGCGGGGAGTGGTGGGTAGTAGACCGGCTGCGGATAGGCAACGACCGGCGCGACAGGTACGGCCATGGCCGGTGCCGGCAGGCCGATATCGACCCCAACGAAGGTGTGCGCGCTGGCGCCTCCTACCAGGCCGCAGCTCAGGGCAGCGGCAACCACGGCGTGCTTGGTGAAGTTCATGACGGGCTCCTCATTGCTGGGTTCCTGGTCGGGTCAGCGTCACTGCCGGCTCGGATGAACCCATTGTGGCGGCCGAGAATGAGCCGAAAATGAGATGTCGAATCAGGCTCCTTGCCGTCAATTTCCGGCACAACGAGTGCGCCGGGATTGGCAGATAGCGTCCGTCGCAGCACACTTGGAACCATTGCCTGCCGAGGCCCATGGGTGACATTCATGAGCGTGCTTATCAAGCCGTTGGCTGTCCGGTCGCTGCACCGCCGCCTCACGTTGTCGCTGGGCGGACTGGCGCTCCTTGTGGGACTTCTCGGCGCGTTCGGTGCCTGGGTGGTCGTGCACCAGTTGGCAGGCCAGTTCAATCAGGACCTGAAGATGGCGGCGGAATCGATGCACGCTGCACCGGCGCGCATGCCGGTGCCGGCCGAGGCATCGCACCCCCTGCCCCGCGTGGTAATACAGACCTGGCGGCCTGTCGATGGCACGCTGCCTGGCCATACGAGCGACTCGACCGTTCTGCTGCCCCGCGCACCGCAGGGCTTCTCGTCGATCCATGGCGCCAATGGCAACCTCTGGGATGTCTTCGCCTTGCAGGCTGGCGACGCCTACGTACAGATCGCCGAACAACGCGCAGTGCGGGCCGACAACGCCTGGCGCGTTGCGCTGTGGACTGCCGTGCCAGTGCTGTTGCTGTTGCCCGTACTGGTCTGGATGGTGCGGGCCAGCGTGCGGATGTCGCTGCGCCCGTTGGGCGTGATGGGGGAACGCGTCGCACTGGCCGACCTGAACCACCTGGAGCCCGTGGATATCAGCAGCGCGCCTGAGGAGCTGCACCCGTTCCTGGCATCGATCAACCGGATGATGGGGCGTCTGTCCACGCTGATCCAGGCCGAGCGCACCTTTATCGCCGACGCCGCGCATGAGCTTCGCTCACCGATCACCGCGCTTCAACTGCAGGCAGACAATCTGCGCCATGCGCCGCCCGCCGAGTTCAATGACCGACTGAATGACCTGCAGCGCGGCATCCGGCGCACGGCCACGCTGGTGTCTCAACTGCTGGGCCTCGCGCGCGCAGAAATCGGCGTCAACTTGCCTCCTGCGACTGTGTCACTACCGCAACTGGTTACCGATGTCGTGACCGACATGCTGCCGTTGGCAATCGACCGTGGTGTCGACCTTGGCGTAGAACTGCTCGACGATGTTAGCGTCGATGCGCACGAAACCGACCTGCGCATGCTGGTCAAGAACCTGATCGACAATGCCATTCGCTATGGCGGCCGTGGCTGCCGCATAGACGTCAGTGTGCGGCGCGGCGACGATCATGTTGAGATAGAGGTGGCTGACGACGGCCCCGGCATTCCGGAATCCGAACGGTCGCGCGTGTTCGACCGCTTCTATCGTGGCACGGCCACCGACGAGGAAGGCAGCGGACTGGGGTTGGCCATCGTGCAAACCGTGGCAGCCAATCTCGGGGGCGAGGTGCGGCTGGCAAGCCGCAACGATGGCAATCATGGTTTGGTCGTATATATTCGCCTGCGGCTCGGTACGTCAACACGGAGGCCAGCATGAGAATCCTGTTGGTTGAAGATGATATGCAGATCGGCCAGAGTCTGACGCGCGCGCTCAAGGACGCGCAGTGCAGTGTCGACTGGGTGCGTACTGGCGACCTCGCCAGGTCGGCCATTGCCGATGGTTCGTACACCGTGATGCTGCTGGACCTGGGCCTGCCCGATGCCGAGGGGTTGGACATTCTCAGATGGCTGCGCCAGCGCCACGACGAAACGCCATTGCTGATCATCACGGCGCGTGACGACGTCGATACCCACGTCGCCGGCCTGGACCTTGGCGCCGATGATTATGTGATCAAGCCGTTCGAAGCCCGCGAGCTACTGGCACGCATTCGCGCCGTCGTGCGCCGCAAGTCCGGTTCGGCATCGCCCATGCTGTCGCACGGACAGGTCATGCTGGACATGACCCTGCGGCAACTCACGTTCAATGGGCATGGCGATGTGCTAAGCGCACGCGAGTATGCGCTGATGCTGGCGCTGCTGGAACGTCCCGGCGCCATCCTGTCTCGCGCACAGCTCGAGGAACGGCTTTACGGCTGGGGCGAGGAAGTCGAAAGCAACGCCGTGGATGCGGTCATCTACGGCATCCGCAAGAAATTCGGCAGTACCGTGGTGCGCAATGTACGCGGCTTGGGCTGGACCGTTCCAGGCACGTAGCGCCGGATACGACACTTGCAACCACCCTCTCATTTTCAGCTCATTCTCCGTCGCTACGATCCATGCATACCTACTCGGATCTAACGGAGACATGACATGAACCTGCTACTCGGCTTCCTTCCCTTCCTCGCCTTCGCGGTTGCCTCACACCTTGCCAATACCTCGATTGGCCTTGCAGCCGGGGCGGTGGCCGCCGTTTGCCTGCTGGTGCGCGATGCCATGACCGGGCGGCGCGTGAAGTTGCTGGAAATTGGTGCGGCGATCCTGTTTGGTGGGCTCGCGCTTTACGCCCTGCGCGCGCAACCCGACTGGTCGATAGCGCATGTGCGCCTGCTGGTCGATGGCGGCTTGCTGGCCATCGTGCTGGCCTCGATGTCCGTCGGCATGCCATTCACGGCGCAGTATGCTGCCGAGCGCGTGGCCCCTGAAGTTGTCACGCATCCGGCATTCCTGCGCAAGAACCAGGTGATCACCGCAAGCTGGGCCGCCGCATTTGGCGCCATGATGCTGGCCGACGTAGTCATGGCAACCAATGCGAAAGCTGGCGTGGCCATGACCGTAGCGGCCCTGTGGGGCGCGGCGAAGTTCACGCGGTGGTATGCGCAGGCCAGGCCGGTTGGCGTGCCGGCCCAGGCGGACCGCTGATCGAGCGGCCAGAGCCCCGCGTCAGTACCTGATCGAAGGAGCCCTGAAGCGTTCTTCGACATTTCCTCACGGATAGAAGCCACGTCGCTGGCGACGTGGCTTGACGATCTACAGTAGCGCCGATTTCCCGGCACGGCAGCGCTACCGTTTTACATTGCAAACGGGCTAATCGCCCATTGCTTCGGTTCCGGCAGGCTTACCACTTCACACGCAAGCCGAGCTTGGCGCCAATCGCATTGCTGTCGCCAAAGTTCTCCACGCTGGTGCGCGCCAGCAGTTCGCCATAGACGGTGTAGCGACCATCGTCCCAGTTCAGCGACGCACCCACGCCAAGGCCGGCCCACAGCGCCTGCTCCTTGCTGACCACGCTGATATCCGCAACACGTGCCGAGGTACCGTGCAGGAAGTCGTAGTACAGGTTGGTGATGCCGTACACATGCGAGCGGCGGGTCTTGCCGTTGCCGGCCGTCCACTTGGTCTCGTGATCCAGCGACACACCGAGGCGCGAGATCAGGCTGTTGCCGTTGTCACGCGACACATTGGCGCCGTACTGGTCCGTGAACGCGTCGAAGCGCACCTGCGACCAGGCGAGTTGGGCCTGCGGCGTGATCGACCAGTTGTCGCCCAGCGGAAGCTGGTGGCCAGCTTCCACACTGGTGGCCACGCCGCTGCCACGATTGCCGCTGGCCAGCTTGGCCGACAGCGTCGACGAGCGGATATCGGTGTCGTACCAGGTCACCGTGGCGCGCGCATCGACGTACGAGCCATTGTTGCCGTACCACGTTGCCGTTCCGCCAAAGCCGTAGCCGGTGGCATCGACCGAACCGTTGCCGAACATCGACGACACGTTGGAGTTGGCAATGCCGTAGTGGAAGGTCGGGCCTACCACCAGCGTGCCGGCCTGGTTGTCGACGACCGGCGCATCCACGCCGCCCTCGAACTTCCACATGCGGACGTTGTAGCTGGCGCTGGTCGTGCTGGTGGCCGGATCGATATGGGTGTTCGAGCCTTCCACACGCGCCCAGGCACCGCGGCCGATGATCGGCTTGCCCGCTTCCTGCTCGGCCTGCACCGAGGCATTCGGTGACCACGAGCGGTTGCCCACGCGCTGCTGCAACGTGCCCAGTTCGTTGAAGCGTTGCAGCACGCTCGAATAGGCTTCATACAACGGCACGGTCGGTGCCAGCAGCGGACCGGAGGCGGCGGCCGCTGCCGTGCCGACCGAAGCCGGGTCGAGCAGCGTCGAACGCAGATACCAGTCGCCATCGGTCGGCGTCGACACGCCGTTCTTGTACAGCCGATACGCGTACGCGCCACCGACCACGGCCTGCTGGCCCTGGAACGTGTAGTCGCCCGCCAGTGTGAAGGCGCCATTCGACACGCCCTGCACGTCGATGACCTTGATGCCTTCCGATGTCAGTGCCCCGGTGCCGCCGACATTGACCACCCGGATCTGGCTGGTGCCCGAGGTGTCGCCCGCCACCACCAGACGCCCGGTGGCCGACGTATCGGCGCCAAACACGGTGTTTACGCGCACCATGCCGCCATTGCCAATGTAGTTGCCGGCAATGGTCAGCACGCCCGAGCCGCCGCCCGGCGTGACCGTACCGGTGTTGGTGACATCGCCGAAGATCGTGCCTGAGCCCGACAGCGTACCGGCCGCGTTCACCGTCACAGGGCTCGTGATCGAGCCGTCGATCGCCAGCGTGCCGAGGTTGACCGTGGTGGGGCCCGTGTAGGTCTGGGCCGCGGTCAGTACGGTTGTGCCGGTGCCGTTCTGCGCTACGCCGCCGGCGCCGGAAACAATGTTGCCGTAGGTGTAGGTGTCCGAACGGTTGAACGCCAGCGTGGCGCCGCTGTTGACCACGACATTGCTGGCAAGGCTGCCGCTGGTGCCGCCGTTGCCGATCTGCAGCGTGCCCTGGTCGACCGTCCACGGCGTGGTGACCGTGCCGGTGCCGATCAGCGCCCAGGTGCTGGCGCCAGTCTTGGTGAAGCTGTCGAAATAGCGGTACTGGGCGGCATCGCCGATGGTGGAGACATCAAACACGGCGTTGGTCGCGCCGCCCAGGCGCAAGGCATCATTGGTGCCGAGTGCGCTGGCCACGACGTTGCCCACGATATTGGAACCGGCTTGCAGTTCGAGCGTGGCGCGGGCAGTGGCCGCGGTACCGAACACAATTGCGTCGGCGGCGCCGACGCCTGCCCGCACCGTGCCGGCATTGACCATCGTGATCGTGGCGGTGGTCCCGGTGGATATCGCAGCGGCGCCTCGGCCGCCCTCCATTACCCCGGTGTTTTCGATGGAAAACGTGGCGGAGCCTGCGGAAGTTCGTACGGCGACCCCGCCTCCCGACCCGCCACTCAGATCATCACCACCTCGAATCGTGCCCTGATTGACGAGAGTGATTGCAGAGAGCGCACTGCCGAGCGTAACGCCCGCGCCAGCCACACCACCAACGCCGTCGCCACCAGCGATCGTTCCCGATGCGGAGTTGATCAGCGTGGCACCGGACAGGATCGAAACGCCCACCCCGCCAGTCCCCGCCGTGGCGCCGCCACCTTTGATGGAGCCGTTGTTGACGACAGTGATGGAGCCTGCCCCTACAAAACCCGTGGCGCCCGTACCGCCGCTGTCTGTATCGGTTCCGCCTGTGACCGAGCCGTTAACGATCGCCTGCCCCCCGCTCTGGGCGAGACCGCTCCCCGCCGCGGCACCGGTCACGCCGGCATATGTGCCATTGTATGTCCGGCTAATTCCCGTGAATCCGCCGGCCGAAGAAGCTCTGGTCAGCGTAAAACCTTGCGTATCAACGATGACCGGCTTGGCAGGCGATGGCAGTGAAGTGGTGCCAGCAATCGTGAAGCTTGAGGTCAGACGGATCGTCGCACTGGCATCGCCGTCCGTTCCTGCGGCAGTCAGGGCGGTGCGCAACTCCGCCTCGTTGCTGACCAGGTATTCGGCAGCGGAGGCGCCTACTGGAAACAGCAACGCGATGGCCAGCGTGATGGAAGACGCTTGCGGAGCGCGAGCGCCAGCCCGCCGCATTCCACGACAAAAATTGGACTTCATTGAACTACCCCGTTCTTTGTGTTGTTTTAGATACAAGTAATGCGGGGCGAATGTTAGATCACACGATGATGTTATGTAAGCACTACAGACAACCGACGTGGTGACGAGGCTACGCCAGCCGTTGTCGGCCGATATCCCCGTTGCCAACAGGGATACGACCGTATTAGAGCGGACGCTCTAAGAGTTTCCACGCTGGCCGTGTCGACACCGGCCATCCGCCAAGGCTTGCGGGCATCCACCGCTATAATCTGCGCCTGATTCCAACGCCCCCAACGCCCGATGGCCTCACGCACGCCGCCCGCATTGCCTCTTTACCTGCAGATTCGGGACACTTTGCGCGCGGCCATTCTGAATGGCGAGATACTTCCGCATAGCCAGATTGCATCCGAAAGCGAACTGCAGGCCCGCTTTGGCGTGAGCCGTATCACGATTCGCCAGGCGTTGAGTCATCTCGAGAATGAAGGCCTGATTTTCAAGAAGCACGGCAAGGGGTCGTTCGTCTCGCAACCCAAGGCCTTCCAGAATGTCTCGGCGCTGGAAGGTTTTGCCGAGGCGATGTCGCGGATGGGGCACGAGATCTCGAACAAGGTCGTCCTGTTCCAGTTTGTCGCTGCACCCGCCAACGTTGCCAAACGGCTTGGCGTCGAACCAGGCACGACGGTCACCGAGATTCATCGGGTGCGGCTGCTCGACCGGCAGCCCGTGTCGTACGAGGTCACGTTCGTTCCCGAGGCAATCGGGCAACAACTCCAGCGCGCAGACCTGGTCACGCGCGACATCTTCCTGATCATCGAGAATGACTGTGCGGTGCCGCTGGGCGCGGCGGATCTGGCCATCGATGCAGTGCTGGCCGACGCCGCCATGGCCAAGGCACTGGGCACGTCGAAAGGCGCCCCGCTGCTGCGCATCGAACGGATAACCCACGACGCGGCGGGCCAGCCGGTCGACTTTGAATTCCTGTATTTCCGCAGCGACACGTTCCAGTACCGGCTTCGCATCGACCGGCAGCGCGGCAGCAGGAAGTCCCCCGCAACAAACGTCATAAGCTAATCCGAAACCATTCATTGGCCGCCCCGCCGCCCGCTCCTACAATCGGTCCTCACTTGTTATAACAAGTTGCCGGAACAACAACCGGCTCCCCACAGGACCATGCAGACACACGAACTCGAATACGACATCGTGGTGGTAGGCGGCGGCACCGCCGGGCCAATGGCCGCCATCAAGGCGAAACAACGCAACCCCAACCTGCGCGTACTGCTGCTGGACAAGGCACACGTGAAACGCAGCGGCGCGATCTCGATGGGCATGGATGGCCTCAACAATGCCGTCATTCCCGGCCACGCCACGCCGGAGCAATACACGCGCGAAATCACCGTCGCCAATGACGGCATCGTGAACCAGGCCACGGTGCTCGCGTATGCCCGTCATAGCTATCGCACCATCGAAGAACTGGACCGTTGGGGCGTGCGCTTCGAGCGTGACGAAACCGGCGACTATGCGGTGCGCAAGGTCCACCATATGGGTGCCTATGTACTGCCGATGCCCGAAGGCCACGACGTCAAGAAGGTTCTGTACCGACAACTGAAGCGCGCGCGCATCGACATCACCAACCGCATCGTCACCACCCGGGTGCTGACCGGCCCCAATGGCGAAGCGGCCGGCGTGATGGGTTTCGATTGCCGGACCGCGGATTTCCACGTGATTCGCGCCAAGGCGGTGATCCTGTGCTGTGGTGCCGCCGGCCGGCTCGGCCTGCCTGCTTCCGGCTACCTGATGGGCACCTACGAGAACCCGACCAATGCGGGCGATGGGTATGCCATGGCGTATCACGCTGGTGCCGAACTGGCCAACCTGGAATGTTTCCAGATCAATCCGCTGATCAAGGACTACAACGGGCCGGCCTGCGCCTATGTCACGGGGCCGATGGGCGGCTTTACCGCCAACGGCCGCGGTGAGCGCTTTATCGAATGCGATTACTGGAGCGGCCAGATGATGTGGGAGTTCTACCAGGAACTCCAGAGCGGCAATGGCCCGGTATTCCTGAAGCTCGATCATCTGGCGGAGGAAACCATCCAGGCCATCGAGACGATCCTGCATACGAACGAGCGGCCCAGCCGCGGCCGCTTCCATGCCCGGCGCGGCAACGACTACCGCTCGCGCATGATCGAGATGCATATCTCCGAGATAGGCTTGTGCAGCGGGCACAGCGCATCCGGCGTCTGGGTAAACGAACATGCTGCCACCTCCGTGGCAGGGCTCTATGCGGCCGGCGACATGGCTGCCGTGCCGCACAACTACATGCTTGGCGCGTTTACCTATGGCTGGTTCGCTGGCGAAAGCGCAGCCACGCGGGCTGGCGAGATCGCCCTGCCCGCCATCGATGCCGCGCAGGTAGACGCCGAGCGCACGCGTGTGTTCGCGCCGTTGAAACGCGCCCATGGCCTGCCGCCCGCACAGGTGGAGTACAAGCTGCGACGCTTCGTCAACGATTACCTGCAGCCGCCGAAGGTGACGCGGCGCATGGAAATCGGTCTGCAGCGCTTTGCAGAGATCCGCGAAGACATCGACCAGCTTGCCGCAGCGGATGCGCATGAACTGATGCGGGCCGCCGAGGTGAGCGCAATCCTGGACTGCGCCGAGATGGCCGCACGTGCATCGCTGTTTCGTACGGAAAGCCGCTGGGGCCTTTACCACTACCGCGTGGACCACCCCGAGCGCAATGACGCCGAATGGTTCTGCCACGCCCACCTGCGCAAGGATCAGAACGGTGCCATGACGTCTTTCAAGAAGCCCGTCGAACCGTATGTCGTGCCGCTCGCCGGCCTCGATCGCGACGCCTACGCGCGGCTGCGCGTAAACCCCGCTACGCCAGTCCCTCAGGCCGAAGCCGCTTAGGAGACCACAACATGGCCCTCGTACCCCGCGACGCGCATGCGCGATCCAGCGTTCCCGTCACGATCGACGAAGACAAGTGCATTGCCGACAAGGGCTGCACGGTCTGCATCGACGTCTGCCCGATGGACCTGCTCGCCATCGACCCCGCCACCGGCAAGGCCTTCATGAAGTTCGACGAATGCTGGTACTGCATGCCGTGCGAGCGCGACTGCCCCACCGGCGCCGTGCACGTCGACATACCGTATCTGCTGCGCTGAAGACATACAGCACACGCACCGCGAACCACCAAAAACGAACCACCAAACACGACAAGCGCAATCCCGAAATGCCCCCGCCTCTCTTGCAAGCAAAGAAGGAAAGCCCGATGAATAAAACGCTGTTGTGCGCCCTGTCCACCCTATCCGTCGTCTCTGCGGTCTCCGTTGCCATGCTCGGGTCCGGAAACGCGCAAGCGGAAACCATCCGCGTAGCCATCGGCACGCAGGACACCACGATCAACACAGCTACAGGCGGGTCGCTGATCCGTGAACTGAAGCTGCTCGACAAGTACCTGCCGCGCGACGGCAAGTACAAGGATGTGGTCTACGACGTCCAGTGGAAGAACTTCACGAGTGGCGCACCGATCACCAACGAAATGGTCGCCGGCAAGCTCGACTTCGGCTCCATGGCCGACTTCCCGGGCGTGCTCAACGGCGTTGCAAACCGCAAGGCAGGCAAGGCCAGCGTCTTTATCAGCGTGCTGTCGGGCAGCACCACGGGTAGCGGCAATGGCATCGTGGTTCCGCTGAACTCGCCAGTGCAGTCGCTGGCTGAACTCAAGGGCAAGACGATCACGGTGCCTTACGCATCCACGTCGCACGGCATGCTGCTGCGCGCGATAGCCGCGCAAGGCTGGGACCCGGAACGCGACGTGAACATCGTCACCCAGGCCCCCGAAGTGGCCGGCCCCGCGCTACAGGCAGGCAAGGTCGAGGCCCATGCGGATTTCGTGCCGTTTGCCGAGCTGTTCCCCTATCGGGGCTTTGCGCGCAAGATCTATGATGGCTCCCAGGCCAAGGCGCCGACCCTGCACGGCACCCTCGTGGAAAAAGACTACGCCCAGAAGTACCCCGAAATCGTGGTCGCTTACCTGCGGGCCGTGATCGAGGCCAATCGCCTGGTGTCGGCCGAGCCGGAAAAATACAGTGAGCTGATCGCCAAGACCACCGGCATCGAGCCCGAGGTCAACTATCTGTTCCACGGTCCGCTTGGCTTGCAGACGCGCGACCTGACCTGGAAGCCCGAATACCGGCAGGCCGTGCAGACGTCGTTCGACACGCTCAAGCTCCTCAAACGCGCCGACGGCGATCTGGACGCCGCGCAGTTTATCGACGACCGCTACGTCCGCGCAGCCTTCCAGGCCGAAAAGCTCGACTACGAGGCCGCCCTGCGCAACTACGCGCAACTGCCGCTCAAGGCCAGCGACGCGGCAACCGGCAAGCCAATTACTGACTTTCAACGCGTGGCGCAGGTGTGGGTGCGCGGCGAGGCGCGCGTGAGGCACTACGCCTCGCCGGAAGCCGCGCTGCAGGCACTCGCCACGCTGCAACGCGACGGGAAGGAAGTGCGTGCGTTCTATGCGCAGGATCGCGAATCGGGCATCAAGCTGCTCGGCAACCAGGCCTGGTTCGCACGCGACAAGGACGGCAAGCTCAATGCATTCCTGCTCAAGGCGCGGGCCCAGGAATGGGCCGCTCAGCGCGGCGGCGAAGTGCTCGACTTCGCTAGCGCGCAAAAGCCGGCAGCGCTGGCCGTGCGATAAGGAGCCGCCATGTCGACGATCGCATTGTCCAAAGCGCCGGCTACAACAGGATCGTGGGTGCGTCATCCGGGCCGGCTTGCCGTACGCGCGGCATCGCTGGCGCTAAGCCTGCTGCTGTGGCACCTGGCCACTACCCACAAGCTCGACCTGCGCGTGATCACGTTCCAGAACGTGCCGACCCCGGCGGAAACACTGGCTGCGGGTTGGGCGCTGCTGCATTCGCCCAAACTGATCCAGCACCTGGCCAGCAGTTTGGCGCGCGTTGGCTACGGCTATGCGGTTGCCGGCATTCTGGCCGTGGTGCTCGGGTTGCTGATCGGCCGATCCCAATGGGTGCGGCTGGGGTTGCTGACGCCTCTCGAAGTACTGCGGCCGATCCCGGCCGTAGCGTGGATTCCGCTCGCAATCCTGATGTTTCCGTCGTCCGAGGTATCGATGATCTTCATCACGTTTACCGGCGCCTTTTTCCCGATCCTGCTCGGCGCCATCCATGGCGCGGAATCGGTGGACGCTCGTCTGGTTGCATCGGCACGGAGCCTTGGCGCGGGGCCGGTGCAGGTCCTCCGTGAAGTGGTGCTGCCCGGTGCCGCCCCGGCCATCGTGACCGGCCTTGCAATTGGCATGGGCACCTCGTGGTTCTGCCTGGTCACGGCGGAAATGATCTCGGGCCAGTTTGGCATCGGCTATTACACGTGGGAGTCCTACACCGTACAGCGCTATCCGGACATCATCGTCGGCATGCTGCTGATCGGCCTGCTGGGCATGGGCAGCAGCGCGCTGATCCAGTACGCGGGCCGCCGCGCCACGCCGTGGCTGGCCAGCGGGAGCATCAAATGAGCCATGCCGGTAACCGCTTGTCCGCAGGTCGCGTCGACCTGCAGTCGCTGACCATCGTGCTCGGCCGGGGCGCGCAGCGTTTCACGGCGGTGCGCGAATTCAGCACGGTGATCGAACCGGGCGAGTTCGTCTGCATCCTTGGGCCGTCAGGTTGCGGCAAGTCGACGCTGCTTGGCGTGCTGGCCGGCCACATCGTGCCAGCCGCAGGCCATGCACTGCTCGATGGCCATCGCATTGACGGCCCCAACCCCGACCGGGGCATCGTGTTTCAGCACCACACGTTATTTCCATGGCGCAAGACCATCGATAACGTCGCCTTCGGCCTCAAGATGCGGGGCGTCCGCAAGACCGAGCGGCGGCGACTTGGCCAGGCATTCCTGGAGCGCGTAGGCCTGGCCGCGTTTGCGGACCGCTATCCGTCGCAGTTGTCCGGAGGCATGCAGCAGCGTGCCGAAATTGCCCGCGCCATGATCAATGGCCCGCGGATCCTGCTGATGGACGAGCCATTCGGCGCGCTCGATGCCCAAACGCGCGCCATGATGCAGGCACTGCTGCTCGATGTATGGAGCGAACAGCGGCCCACCGTGGTGTTCGTGACGCACGATATCGACGAAGCGCTGTTCCTGGCCGACCGCATCCTCGTGATGAGCCCCGGCCCCGGCACACTGATCGAAGACCTGCGCGTACCGTTCTCACGCCCGCGCGTGCGCGGCGAACAGCAGGACCTGACGACCCAGCCCGACTTTATCGAGATCAAGCGGCATCTGCTGGCACTGCTGCGGCATCAGGAACCCGCCTTGCCGGCACCGCGCCTGAGCCCACTGGGCGACCCGCGTGCCGCGTCGTCTTCCATCTCTTCAGCCTGACCGTTCATGACTGCATCCTTCCTGTTATCCCACGCATTGCCTGACGATGTCCGCCTGCAATCGCCCGATGCCACCGTCCGTCGGCTGGCCCTGATCGACGCCGCGGAAAGCGAGGACGACGCCAGTGTGCCGCTGCTGATCCACGCCCTGCGCCATGACACCGATGCGGGTGTGCGCGGCACCGCTGCGGAAGCGCTCGGTGCATGGGAATTACCGGACGCAGTCGATGCCTTGTGTGATGGCCTGCATGATGGCGACACATCAGTGCGGAGCGCCGCCGCCGACAGCCTGGCCGGCTTGAAACAGGCGGATCTCGGTCTCAGACTCCTGGCCCGTCTTGACGACCCCGACACCGATGTCCGCACGGCCCTGCTGCGCGCGCTGCGCGAACTGCGCCTGCCGCAGAGTGCGGCGCCCGCGCAACAGCAACTCACACATGCCTCGGCCGCCGTGCGTCGTGAAGCGGTTGGTGTACTGGGATGGCTGCGCCACGCGCCCGCGCTGCCCGGCCTTGCGGCCCTGGCCCAGCGCGATCCCGAACCCGAAGTCAGGCGCGCGGCGGTAGGCGCGCTGGCCTTTGCCGCAGATGACAGTGTGCTGCCCACACTGGCCGACGCGCTGCTCGACACCGATTGGCAGGTTCGCGAAGAAGCTGCCGCCACGCTCGGCAAACTGCGCCTGATTGCCGCCCGCATCGCCCTCGAAGCCGCACTGGATGACACCTACTGGCAGGTTGCCTTGCAGGCAGCTCGGGCCCTGGGCCGGCTGGGCCAATCTCAAAGCGCCCATGCGGTAGCGACGCTACTGACATATCCGATCAGCAATGTACGCAAGGAAGCGGCACTGGCCTTGGGTGAAATCGGCACGCCGGCGGACCTGACCGTACTGGAAGCCTCGCTCCAGGACGATGATCCCGAGGTCCGCAAGGCAGCGCGTATTGCGATCGCACAGATCGGGCAGCGCTTGAAAGGGTCGTGACCAGCTCCCCTCTCCCGCGCGCGGGAGAGGGGAGACCACCAGGCTGCCAGTTCACGGATGCCAGGTCGCCGGCCTAACGCTTTGGTCGCGGGAGCCGGAAATGGCGTAGGACACTTCCCTGCCCGCTGCCAGCATCAAGTCCACATACTCCGCCAACTTCTTTCTCGTCAGCCTGCTGATGGGCCCCGAGATGCAAAGGGCCCCCGCCAGGGTCCAATTGATGCCGAACACCGGCACAGCCAGGCTTGAGACTTCCGGCTCGCGCTCGCCCATTGAAATGAAATAACCATCCTTGCGGATGGACTCGTATGGTTCGCCGCCCTCGCCTGCAAACGCGCGCAACACCCTGCCCGGCGCTCCGATAAGGGGAAGTCGCTCGCCTACGCGCACATGGTGCCGCACCGCGCCCGGTCCTTCCACGCGCACCAGGCAGGCCCGCGTGTCGCCCTCCCGAACGTAAAACGCCGCGCTTTCGCGCGTTTCGTAACTGACTCGCCGAAGCACGGGTTCCACGGTTTCGTTCACGCGGAACGCCGCCTGATAGCGCGCACCCAGCCATCCGGCGGCCGCGCCGAGCCGCCATTGGCCATCTTCGCGTTGCACCAGGTACTCGCTTTGCGCCAGCGTTCGCGCGGTGCGCAGCACGGTGGATTTGCCCATGCCCACTCGGCGGCTTAACTCCGACAAGGTCAGCGAAGTGTCATCGGCAGAGAAAGCCTCAAGAATCTGCAGCGCACGGGTCACCGCAATAATTGTGTCTTTATCGGCGCTTTCCGGCGCCGAAACAAGCCCTTGTTCAGGCCGAGCATTCCGTTTCATGGCACATGTTCCGCTAAGGACAACGCGATTGTAGCCTACGCAACGGCGATCTATAGTCGAGGCACAAAAACAAGGCTTCGATTGGAGACACCCCTTGAAGATCTCGACCATCGACTGACGCATCGGCATTCCGCCAGGCCACATCTCATCTACGCATTTCCACATTCCGTCAGCTGGCCAGCCAGTTGCGCGGCGGGATTCATTCGCCCATTTTTTCCAGGAGCAAGCATGTCGACGACCCAACAACTGCCTGATGTCATCCGTGATTTCGAACGCGTTTCGCCCGACGTCGTCAAGCAGGCATCTGAATTCGCGTCTTCCATCTTCGCAGACGTAGCCGGTCGTCGCGGCGGCCTGCACGGACGGATTGCGCCGCTGAGCCCGAAGAGCAGATTCTGTGGCCCGGCTGTCACGGTCGAAGTTCGCCCTGGCGATAACCTCATGATCCACGCCGCCATGGCGCTGGCGCAACCGGGCGACGTGATCCTCGTCGACGGCAAAGGCGATCAAAGCAGCGCGCTGATGGGTGCCATCATGGTCAACCAGTGCATTGCACTCGGTGTTGCCGCGGTCGTCCTGGATGCCGCCGCACGTGACGCCGAGGAAATCATCGAGACTGGTTTCCCGATGTACTCGGTGGGACTGAATCCCAATGGGCCCACGAAATTCGTACCCGGTCGCGTGAATCATCCGATTCAATGTGGCGGCGTTACCGTGCGTCCCGGAGACCTGGTAATTGGCGATGCGGACGGCGTGGTCGTCATCGAACGTGAGAAGGCTCCAGCCCTGATTGAAGAGGCAGCCAGGAAGGTGAAGGCGGAGCGCAAGCGCATCGATGGCATCAAATCTGGCGAAGCACTGCGGCCTTCGTGGCTCGACGATGCCCTGCGCGCCGCCGGGGTCCTGAAGGCCGGGGAATCGTTGTGAGTACGTCGGCCAAGCCTGTAGTCGTGGTAACCGCGGCGAACATTGCGCCGCAGGCAGTAGCACTATTGTCCGACTTCGAACTGGTCTATGCCGGCAAGGCTGCGACCGAAGAAGAGACCGCGGAGTTGTGTCGCCGTCATGCGCCTGTCGCGATCATCGTCCGCACCAGCAAAGTGGGCGCCATGGCGCTCGATGCAGCGCCGTCGATACGCGTCCTGTCGAAGCACGGCAGCGGCATCGACAACATCGACCAGGACGCCGCCAGGAATCGTGGCGTCAAGGTGGTGGCTGCGGCCGGCGCCAATGCGGCGGCGGTAGCCGAGCAAGCGCTGGCGCTGATGCTGGCCTGTGCGAAATCGGTGGTGAAACTGGACCAGCGCACTCGCACCGGCCATTGGGACAAAGCGACGCACCAGAGCCTCGAACTGACGGGCCGTACGCTCGGCCTCGTCGGTCTGGGCGCAATTGGCCGACGCTTCGCGAGGATGGCAAGTGCCATGGACATGAAAGTCATTGGACACGACCCTTATGCCACCGATCTGCCCGCGAACATCGAGCCCGTCAGCCTCGATTCGATCTGGCGCGAGTCTGACGTCATTTCGTTTCACTGTCCGCTGACCACCGAGAATCGCGGCCTTCTCAATGCCGACGCTCTCGCGCAATGCAAGGATGGCGTGATCGTCGTCAACACCGCGCGTGGCGGCCTGATTGACGAAAACGCACTTCTGGCCGCGGTTGAAAACGGCAAGGTGGCTGCGGCCGGACTTGATTCGCTGCTGCAAGAGCCACCGCCTGCCGATCATCCGTTCTTCAGCAATGGCAAGTTCACCATCAGCCCGCATATCGGCGGCGTAACCAGCGATGCCTTCGTGAACATGGGCATTGCCGCCGCAACCAACGTGCTTGCGGTACTCACCAGTCAGTAAGGAGTCGACATGAGCGAACCATCCCGGCGTCGGTGGCAGCAAAAGCCGGCCGGCAGCAATTGGGGCGAGTTTGGACCGGACGACCAGCGCGGGCGCATGAATCTGGTGGACCGCGCCAAGGTTTTGCAAGGCGTCGCGGAAGTACGCGAAGGCATGACGTTTTGCCTTTCCCTCCCACTGGATTACCCCGGTGGCCAGACCATGAACGTTCGTCGGCAACCACCACGGCGCTTCGCAGTGCTGCGCGATGGAAAGAGCGCGGGTCAACAGGGTTTCTGCTGGTCGTACTGCTCCGAGGATCCGGATCTGACAGACGTGGTCAATGATGACGTCGTCCTCATGAGCCTGCAGTACTCCACGCAATGGGACAGCCTGGCGCACGTAGGCAGTCATTTCGACGCCGACGGTGACGGCAGCGACGAAGCCGTCTTCTACAACGGCTTTCGGGCTGGCGAGGACATCAGGGCTGGCGTGGAGACCCAGGCATCCGAGGCGTGGGCCCGGTATGAGAATCCGGAAGCTGGCGCCTTGAGTATCGCCGTCCTCGCTGAGCACGGTGCCCAGGGTCGCGGCGTCATGATCGACATCGAGCGGCACATCGGCCGCAAGCGGCACGCGGTCGGCTACGAAGAACTCATGCGCATTCTGGACGTCGACAACGTATCCGTCGAGCCGGGTGACATGGTTTGCCTCCATACGGGATTCGCCGACACGTTGTTGTCGATGAACAAATCACCTGACCTCAAGCTACTTCACGAATCGGGCACCGGACTGGATGGCCACGACGCGAAGCTGCTCAACTGGATTACCGACTCGCGTCTGGCCTGCTTGCTGGCAGACAACCCCGCCGTGGAGCTGGTCGTGCCGAAGCCGCTGACGCCCTCCCCGATTCGCGGACCGCGACTGCCGCTGCACGAGCATTGCCTGTTCAAGAATGGCATCCACCTTGGCGAGCTTTGGCACCTGACGCCCTTGGCATATTGGCTGCGCGAGAACAACCGTAGCCGCTTCCTGCTGACCGCGCCTCCATTGCGACTGCCAGGCGCAGTGGGTTCGCCGGCAACGCCAATCGCCACGGTCTAGCACACAACTACAACTTTCTGGAGACAACCCATGTTCAAACCCATTACCGGCGCCATCGCCGGCCTGATGATGCTCTGCGCCGCCACGTGTGCCAGCGCCGCCTATCCCGATCATCCAATCCGCCTGGTCGTGCCATATCCCGCAGGCGGGGCTGCCGACACGGTTGCCCGCATCGTCGCTGCCCCTCTGGGTACCAAGCTGGGGCAGACGATCGTGGTAGACAATCGCCCCGGCGCGAGCGGTGTGATCGGTGCTGGCGCGGTCGCGAAAGCCGCCCCGGACGGCTATACGTTGTTGCTGGATGCTACGGCGCATTCGGTCAACCCGAGCTTGCAACCCAGGCTTCCCTACGATACCGCGAAGGACTTTGCGCCGATCTCACTGGTGGTATTGGTGCCGAACCTGCTGGTGGTCCCGCCAGACTCACCGTTCAACTCGCCCAAGGACATCGTGGCGCGCGCCAAGGCCACGCCTGGCAAGCTGACCTATGCGTCCGCAGGCTCCGGCACCGCCCAGCACCTGGCCGCAGAGTTGTTCCGTCAGCAGTCTGGCCTGAACATGCTGCACGTTCCCTATAAGGGCGGCGCACCGGCGCTAAGCGATTTGATGGGCGGCCAGGTGGACATGATGTTCAGCAACATGGCCGCTTCCTATCCCCTCGTTACCGGCAAGAAGTTGAAGGTACTGGCAACCACGGGCACGAAACGGTCTGCCGCCTTGCCAAATGTTCCCACCATCGCGGAATCCGGGCTTCCCGGCTATCAGGTGTATGAGTGGAATGGCCTGTTTGCCCCTGCTGGAACACCAGCAGGGGTCATCGAGAAGATCAACAAGGCCACGCTCGAGATCCTGGCTCAACCCGCAATCAAGGAGCGTCTTGCGGCAATCGGCGCCGAAGCTTCCGGCACGAAGCCCGAAGAGTTCCGAAAGTTTCTCGACGCCGAGAGCGCAAAATGGGCAACGGTCATCAAGCAGGGAAACATCCGTCCCGAGTGAGCTTCGATGATTCCGAGGTCCGCCGCGCGTATTGCGATCGCACAGATCGGGCAGCGCGTGAAAGGGTCGTGACCAGCTCCCCTCTCCCGCGCGCGGGAGAGGGGTTGGGGGAGAGGGCATGAGGTTCTGCTTGCCGCTGATCGCATTTTGAACCGCCAGCCCTCTCCCCCGCCCCTCTCCCGCCGTGCGGGAGAGGGGAGA
>NZ_DBHKYV010000064.1:0-34752 GCF_057315035.1 Cupriavidus sp.
AAGCGTCGGCTGATCGTGAGCCGCACGAAGTCATTGACACGGTTGCTCTCCCGCGTTGCGGGAGAGGGGAGCCAGGTCTTCAGCAGTTTCAGCGAGCCAGCAATTCGCGGAAGCCAGCCACCAGGCGATGCATGTCCGCTGCGTCGAGTGCGCCCATCGTGGAAATGCGGAACAGTTGCGACGACAGGCCGCCCTGGCCGGCATAGATCACGAAGCCTCGGGCCTTCAGGCCGTCGTGCAGTTGCTCGTACGTGACGCCCTGCGGCAGCTTGTAGGCACGCAGTACCACCGACGACTGGGTTGCGGGCCACAGGGCCTCGATGCCCAATGCAGCCAGGCCCGCGCGGACTTCCTCGGCCAGCGCCGCGTAGCGCTGATGGCGGCCTTGCCAGCCGCCTTCATCCGCGTGTTCGCGCAGTGCTTCCACCAGCGCGTAGTACGCATGCACCGATGGCGTGAACGGCGTGTTGCGCTGGTCCTGCAGCTTGGCCAGCCGCGCGATATCGAGGTAGTAGGTGCGACTGGCGGCATTGGCCAAGGCACTGCGGCGTGCGATCACAAACGCCGCGCCGGGCACGCCGTGCAGGCATTTGTTGGCCGTGGCGGCCACCGCGTCGATGTTGCCGCTGAAATCGATGGCCTCGGCGCCGAAGCTGCTCACGGTATCGACCAGCAGGCGCACATTGCGCGCCTGGCATAGCTTGTCGATCGAGGGCAGGTCGTTGAGGCGGCCCGTGGTGGTTTCGTGATGGATCACGGCCAGATGGGTGATGGCCGGGTCTGCCGCCAGCGCCGCGTCGATGCGAGCCAGGTCCGGCGTATCCATCCAGTCGTGCTTCACCACTGTGTGGGCAATCTGGTACTGCGCGGCGATCTGCGCAACGCGCTCGCCGTATACGCCGTTCTGCACGATCAGCAGCTTGCCCTGTGCGGGCACCAGTCCCGCGATCATGCTTTCCAGCGCGGCGGTACCCGAGCCGGTCATCAGCACCGCGCTCCAGCTTGCCGCGTCCAGTCCGTAGACGTCGACCAGCCGCTGGCGCGCTTCATCCTGCAGGTCGAAGAACTCGCTCTCGCGATGGCACAGGTCGGTTTGCAGCAGGCTCTGGCGGACGCGTTCGGACAGCGTTACCGGGCCCGGATTCAAAAGCAGCATGCGATTCCTCAAGCGTGTTGGGTGTTGCCAATGTCGGCGCCGATCTGCTGGCCCAGGCGCGTGCGCACCTGCACCGGCGTAACCGATGGACGTGGCAGTCCGTCGGGCGTGCCGGCGCGTGTCTGCAGGCAGACGAAATTCGGGCCGGCGGTGGCCGTGGCCACATTCGCCATTACGGTGTCGAGCATGTCGAGGTTATCGCCCTCGATGGCCGATGCATAACCGCACGCGGCCGCGACGCCCGCAAACGACACGTTGTGCGACACCGTGGCCTGGCCACCGGTCGAGTCGTGTGCATTGTTGTCGAGCAGCACATGCGTGAGGTTGGCCGGGCCATAGGCGCCAAGCGTGGCAAACACGCCCATGCGCATCAGTGCCGCGCCATCGCCATCGATTGCCACCACCTTCAGGTCGGGGCGGGCCAGCGCCAGCCCCAGCGCGAACGGTGTCAGGCAACCCATCGAGCCAACCATATAGAGCTGGTTCGAACGGTCGTCGAGCGCGTAGAGTTCACGGCCGCAGAACCCGGTGGAGGCCAGCACCACGGTCGAGTCAACCGGGGTATGGGCCATCACGCACTGCAATGCTTCCTGGCGGCTCGGCAGTTGCGCGGCGCCGGTATGCGCTACCTGCGGCACGGCCTTGGCACGTGCCTGCGGTGGCGTCTGCGCTTGCAGCGGGTAGGGCGCCACGCTGCCTTTCTGCATGATCAGTGCATAGGGCCGACCCGTGGCATCCATATGGGCGATGGCACGATCGAGCGCCGGACCAACGGCTGCGGGCTCGGTCGGGAACAGTTCCCACGGGATGTCCATGGTGTCGAGCATGGCCGGCGTGACCGGGCCCATCAGCGCGTGCTGCGGTTCGTCCGCTGCGCCGCCCGGCTGGCCGCGCCACGTGACGATCAGCAGTTGCGGCAGGCGGAAGGTCCAGGTCAGCGACGTAAGCGGGCTCACGGCGTTGCCGAGGCCCGAGTTCTGCATCATGGTGATGCCACGCACGCCATTGCGCGCACCTTGCGCCACGCCGGCGATAAACGCTACCGCATCGCCTTCATTGGCCGCCGACACATAGTGCAGCGACGAGTCCTGCACCACGTAGTTGATGAATGGCGTCAGGTACGAGCATGGCACGCCTGCATACCATTCGAAACCGCGCTCGCGCGCGGCTTCGACAAACTGTACGGCCTCGATCATCGAGCAGCCTCGCCGGCATTGTTACCGAGCGAGTAGGGCGTCTGGGTATGCGCAAAGTCACCAGCGCGACGGAAATCGTCGAGGTCGTTCACACCGCGCCAGTGGCCGTGCACATACTTGACCTCGACCTGTTCGCCGGCTGCCACCAGCGCGTTGAGCAGGTCGGGCAGGTCGAGCTTGTCGAAGTCCGGACGCTGGCGCAGTTCGCCGAGCAGTTTCTGCAGGCGCACACGGCCTTCGCCGCGCACGTTCAGCAGGCCGATCCAGCGGCCATGCGGCGCATCGCCGGCAGGAATTTCATCCGAAACCTTGCGCAGCAGGATCTTCTGGCCGAACAGGTCGCGGTCATCGGCCGCCGAACACCATGCGAAATCGCGCACGCTCTGGCTCGAAGCATTCGATGCCGACGAATCGACCACCACGCTGAACGGCGCATCGGAATCGACCAGGTCACGCAGGATGTAACTGCGGAACAGCAGGTCGCCATAGGCGATCACGGTATCGGTCTGCAGCGTATCGGCGGCGCATGCCAGCGAGGCCAGTTCGCCGGTTTCGGCATGGCGCTCGTTGCGGACCAGATTGATACCAGCCGCATCGATGGCCTCGGCCTTGTAGCCGCCCACCACGGTGATGTCGTTGATGCCCTGGTTCTTGAATCCGTCCACCAGCCAGCGCAACAGCGGCTTGCCAGCCACCGGCAGCATGATCTTGGGCTTGTCTTCGGTCAGCGCCTCGAGGCCCTTGCCGCGGCCTGCGGCCAGCACCACGGCCGAGCCGGGTGCCTGGCCACCGGTCAGGTAGATTTTCTCGGCGGCCGAGTATTCGTCGGCATCCTGCAGGCGGAAGATCTCGTTTACGGTGGCGATGCGGTCTTCCACGTTGACCAGCGTCTCGCTGTCATGGATTTCCTTGGCCACGGCCTGCATGCCCGATGCCGCCACGCGGATCAGGTGGTTGGCCCAGATCACCAGGCTGATGCCAGCCTTGCGGAACACGTCGGTCGGCGTGCTGTAGTACTTGGTCGGCACGATCACCAGCGGGGCGCGGCCGGCCCATTCGCGCGCAAAGGTCACGATCTCGTCGGCCTTCGACAGCTTGCTGTGGATCAGGATCGCGTCGGCGCCGGCCTGGCGGTACGCCTCGGCGCGGCGCAATGCTTCTTCCATGCCCCAGCCGGCGATCAGCGCTTCAACGCGCGCCACGATCGAGAAATTGTCATCGGCCTGCGAATCCTTGCCGGCCTTGATCTTGCCGCAGAATTCGTCGACATCGGCCAGCGGTTGCTGCTCGCCGCCGATAAAGCTGTTGGTCTTCGGGAAAATCTTGTCCTCGATGCAGACCCCGGCAATACCGCGCTGTTCGAGCTTGCGCACCAGCCGGCGCATATTGTTGAAGTTGCCGTAGCCGGTGTCGCCGTCGAGCAGGATTGGCAGGTCGCTGGCATCGGCCATGAACTCGAGGTTGTCTACCACCTGGGTCCAGCTGGCCTCGTTGTTGTCGCGTACGCCGAACTGGGCGGAAATGGCCAGGCCCGAGGCCCAGATGCCCTTGAAGCCGGCCTCGCGCACGATGCGCGCGGACAGCCCGTTGTGGGCTTCCATGATGAATTCCAGGTCATTGGACAGCAGCATCTGGCGCAACCGGGCGGCGCGCGAGGAAACGAGCAGGTTCGGGTCGATGGCGTTCATTGGGCGATTCCTACAGGCAGAAGTTGGGGCAGGACTTCTTCGGCGGCGCGAGCAACGTCGCCGGGGAAATCGATTTCAATCCAGGGGGCGCCGGTTACGTCGGCGGTATCGAACACGTGGGAGCGTTCCAGCAGCAGGTCGCGTACCGCCTCTTCGTGCGGCATGTTGGCGCGGCCGGTGTCGACATAGCCCTTCACGATCTCGGCGAAGCGCAGTGCGCAATCCTGCTTGAAGCGGAAGAAGCCGACCGATTCACCGATGGTGTCGTATTGCAGGTCGGTCATCAGCTGCTTGCGCAGTTCCACTGGCACGCCGTCCTTCAGGCACAGCTTGACCGGTTCATCGCCTGCTTCGAAATCACGGTCGATCAGCAGGCGGTTGACGGTGTCGCCAGCCACGAGCTTGCTCATGATGCGCTCGTCATAGAGTACGTCGGCATCCATCAGCAGCACGTCGCCACCGCGCGTCATGGCATCGGCCACGGTGTGCACGGTCAGCACGCTACCCAGGTCGAAGCGCGGGTTGATCACGATTTCGAGGTCGCGGCCCAGTCGCGCCAGTTCGTCCTGAACCTGCTGCGGCTCGAAGCCGAGTGCCAGCACCACTTCGGTTACGCCGACTGCATCGAGCAGGCGCAGGTGACGCTCCAGCAGCGTGACCCCGTCAAAGCGCAGCAGGCATTTCGGGAACTGCTTGCCCTGCTGTTGCTGAAGTCGCAGGCCGAGGCCCGCGGCAAGAATGATTGCTCGCATTATGTTGTTCTCACATGCAGATTAAAACCGCCGCATCAGCCCCGCTCGGTGGACAGGGCATGCGCGGCGCGGCGGCGCTGGAACTTCCGTTCGCTGAAATGCAGATACACGAGCCCGGGGATGCCGAGCACCAGCTCGCGCACGCGCTTGGCCAGCGATAGCGCCAGCGCGGCATCCGGGGGCAGGCCCACCAGCGGGCCCAGCAGCAGGTAACCGCCTTCCTGCGCACCGAGCGACCCCGGAATCGCAAACGCGGCGCCGCGAATCGCCTGGCCCACGCTTTCGAGCAGCAAGGCCTCATGCCAGTTCACCGGGTGCCCCAGGAAATACAGGATCAACCAGACCTCGCCGGTACCGACAATCCAGCCGACCAGATTAAGCAAGAAGCTGGCCGCAACCTTGCGCCGCTCGCGGTACAGTTCGCGAATCGCACTGTCCACGGCATCGGCACGCAGCGCCAGGCCGGCCCAGCGGCCCGGGCTGGCGCCATCGTCCTGGGTCTTGCGCTTGCCAAACAGCTTCTGGCCAATGCGCATCACGCGGCCGAACATGCCGCGCCGCTGCAGTACACAGAACGCCAGCACGCAGATGCCCAGCACGATCGTTACGCCAATGATCGGGGTACGGTATTCGGAAAGGTCGCCGTGCGCGCCAAATGCCACGATGCCCAGCAGTGCGAACAGCATCTGCGACAACGCCTGGGTAGTGGTGCTGACCGTGATGGCCGCCGCGGCATCGCGCATGCGCGCACCACGGTGGGACAGGTAGCGCACCATCAGCACCGGACCGCCGATCTGGCCTGCCGGCAGCAGGCTGTTGACCGACTCGCCGGTCCAGCGCGCCTTGAGGGCACTGCAGAACGAGCCATGGCGCGTCTTGCGGTCGAGCAGCACGGCAATGGCGCCGGCATCGAGTGCCAGCGGAATCAGGTGGAACGCGGCCACCACGGCCAGGCCCCAGCCGGCCGACATCAGCGTGGAGGTGACCGCACCCACGCCTTGCCAGGCCAGCAGGCCGACGAACAGCGCCGCGCCTACCGATAACAGGAAGAAAGCTGCACGACTCACGCCAGTTACTTCCCGCCAAGCAGTCGCCGGAAGACCTGGCGAAAACCGAAGTACGCCACGGCGTCCTTCATGTTCGAGATAAAGCGCAGCCACGGCCGCATGCCCGGATCGGTCACGTATTCGAACGTGAGCGAGACCCGGATCTCGTTGGGGCCGGCCGGCGTGATGCGGTGGCGCAGCTTGTCGCCATCGAACAGCACGATGCCGCCCGGCGGAATCTGGACCGAGCCCGGTTCGTCGGCAATCTCGGGGTTGCGCGTATGCAGCTCATAGTCGAGCCGGCACGACGATTCGTCGAGTACGCCGATCAACAGCGTATAGCGGCGGCCATCGTAGTAAGACGTGTCGTAGTGCCAGCCGATATGGTCGCCCTGGCGCGTGTAGTAATACAGCGCGTAGGCGTGTGGATCGGTCTCGGGACAGACCTGCAGCTTGTCGCCGGTGATCTGTTCGAGCCAGCCGATCAGCGCCTTTGAGCGATACAGCTCGGCAATGAACGGCGCCTTTTCGTCGATCGTATGGCGGCTGACGCTGCCGCCTTGCTTGTGGCCGGGCAGGTAGTTGCGGTTCAGACCCGCCTGCAGGGCGCGGGCCAGTGCCACGAGCTGCGCGGTTTGATCGGGGGCCAGGAACTTGTCCAGGTAGATGAACGCGCCCTGGCGCTCGAAATCCTGGCGCAGCGCGGCCGTGTCGAGCTGGGCCACGACGTTGGCCACGGCGGCATCCGGGCGACGCGCGGCCGGTTGCCTGGATGCCGATTCCGGTTGCGGTGCAGCGAGCGGATCTAGCGCGATGTCGCTGGTAACTTGCTCTCGCATGGACTGTCTCAGTGATCGGTGGTTGTCGCGACTGGCTGGGGGCGCCGCATGACTCGCCAGTAATCGATGATGACAAGAACGGCAAACAGCGGTGCGCCGATCGAAGCCGCTGCCAGGAACGGTCCGATGCCGCCCGTCAGCGTGACCAACGGCAGCAGGTACAGCACGTCTTCCGTCTCGAAGCCGCCCGCTGAAGCCTGCTTGGTACCACTTTTGCCAACCCGCGATTCTATACGCATGCGCAGGAAGAAGATCAGCGCCACGGCCAGGCCAGCCACCGTACCGCGCACCACGGGACCGACGCTCTCGGTCACGGTGGTGGTATTGGCGACCGCCATGCCGAAGCTGACAAACAGCAGCACCGTAATCAGTGCATCGCTGGCCAGGTCGTAAAAGTGGCCGATCTTGCTTGATTTGCCGCTAATTCTGGCCAACTCCCCATCGGTATGGTCGACAAAGTTGGACAGGACGACGAGCAGCGCGCCCCAGTTGGTCCAGGCATAACCACCTTGCGCGATGCACGCAATGCCAGCCACGCCAATCAGCAGGCGCAGCGTGGTCAGGTGGTTCGGCGTAATGCGGGTGTTCTTGAGGGGCCGCACCAGATGGCGGGCAAGGCGGGCGTCCCAGGTGGACGGCAAGGGCGGTTCATCCGGGTATTTGGGGGATTTCTGGTTCATCCGTCAACAATCAGGTGGGGCGGCTCCGGCACCCCGGGGCGCCAGGCGATGCGCAACACTACGCCTGCTACGCAGGAATGACAAGGGCGCCAGAATACGCCCTTTCCCGCGCTTCTGCACGCCACACCGGGTCGGAAGCTGCCGATCCCACCACACGCGTCACCACACGCCAAAGAAGACGCCTGCCTGTTTGTATACGTTGGTCTTGGCCGCGACTTCCTCGTTGGTCACGGTCACGCGCGGTTTCAACGTGCAAAACCAGTCGAGCAGATGGCCGCGCATGAAGGTGCGTACCGCTTCATGGCCCGGGTCGGCGCCAAGGTCGACAAATTCGCACGGATCGTTCAGCAGGTCGAACAATTGCGGGCGGAATCCCTGCCAGTGGACGTATTTCCAGCACGCGTCCCGGACCATCCAGGCGCGGCATTCGGCCGGATGACGGCCCAGCGCCACACGGGCGCCGCGGAAGCCATAGTCGAGTTCCGATACCACGAAGCCACGCCAGGCAGCCGAACGTTGCCGCGTCAGGTCCAGCAGCGAACGTCCCTCGACACGGTGATCGAATGCGGGCAGCCCGAGCGCATCGAGTATGGTCGGCACCACATCTACCGCCGATACCATGCGGGCATCGGCCTGGCCACGCGTGCCGTCGGCTTCGGCGGACGGGTCGTAAACAATCAGCGGCACATTCTGGACGGTGTCGTAGAACTGTTCCTTTTCGCCGAGCCAATGGTCACCGAGGAAATCGCCATGGTCGGCGGTGAAGACAATCAGCGTGTCCTGCCAGCGGCCGGTGCGTTCCAGCAAGTCCCACAACTGGCCAAGGCGGTCGTCGATCTGCTGGATCAGGCCCTGGTAGGCGGGGCGCACGGTGTCGGACACCTCCTTGCGCATGAAATTGGCACATTCCTCCTGGGTCCGGTACGCATCGAGCACCGGATGCGGGTTTTCCAGTTCGATGTCATGGCGCTGTAGCGGCAGGCAATCGTCGAGCGAATAGGCGTTGTGATAGGGCGCCGGCGCCAGGTACGGCCAGTGCGGCTTGACCAGTGACAGGTGCAAGACCCACGGGTCGTCGCCGCGCGCGGCGATATAGTCCATCGCCCGATCCACGGTATAGGCCGTTTCCGAGTGCGGCTCGGCCACGCGCGCGGGCAGGCCGGCATTGCGCATGTGCCAGCCCGAGACAATCTCACCGTCGGGTTTCTGCGCGCTGATCACGTAGTCGGTCCAGGGGTCCTTGCTGTCGTAGCCCTGGGCACGCAACCAGTCGGCATAAGGACTGTACGGTTCGGCGTGATGGCCGTCGTGGCGGTCCACCTCGATGAAATGGCCACTGCGCAACAGTGTTTCCAGTTCCGTACCGCCATCGAGGTGAAGTCGCTGCAGGTTCGCTCTGTCAGGCATGACATGGGTCTTGCCAGCCAGCGCCAGCGCACGGCCGCTGTCCTTCAGGTATTCGCCCAGCGTGATTTCGCCAACCGATAACGGCACGCGATTCCAGGTGGCGCCATGGCTGCTGACGTAGCGGCCGGTATAGAAGCTCATGCGGCTCGGGCCGCAGACGCCCGAGGTGACAAAGGCATTGTCGAAGCGTACGCCGCGCGCGGCCAGTGCGTCGATATTGCGCGTACGCAGCGTGGGATGGCCGTAGCAGCCGAGATGATCGCGACGCAGCTGGTCGCACATGATGAACAGGACGTTGCGTGCTGACATGTTGCGGCTCCTCAGTCGCCCACGAAACCCGAGGCCTTGACCACCGGGTTCCAGCGGCTGGCATCGCTGGCCAGGACCTTGGCAAACGCGTCGACGCTGCCGCTTTGCGGTTCCAGTCCCAGCTTCAGGAATTTTTCCTGCAGGTCGGGCGAAGCCACGGCGCGGGCGATGGCGGCGTTGAGGCGGTCCACAGCCGCGCGTGCGGTGCCGGCCGGCGCGACAAAACCATAGCGGCCCACGCCTTCGATGTCCTTGTAGCCCAGTTCGGTAAACGTCGGTACATCAGGCAAGGCTGTCGAACGGCGCGTGCCCGAGGTGGCCAGCACATGGATCTTGCCGGCGCGATGCATCTCGGTCAGGTCGGCCAATGTGTCGACCGATGCCGGCACCTGGCCGCCGACCAGCGCGGTCATCAGCGGTGCGGAGCCGTTGAACGGCACATGCAGCATCTGCACACCCACCTGCTTGCCGATCATCAGGCCAAAGAAATGGGGGATGCTGCCCAGCGCGGGCGAGGCATAGGCCGCATGCGTTGTGTCGGCCTTCAGCCAGCTCACATAGTCCTTGAGGTTCTTCGCTGGTGAACCCGGGCCGGTTGCCAGCGCCAACTGGAAGTTGGCCACCTGCGCCACCGGCACGAAATCGCGCGCCATATCGTAGTTGAGCTTGCGATAGACCAGCGGGGCGATGGTCATGACCGCCGAATTGGCCAGTACCACGGTGTTGCCATCGGCCGGTTGCGATCTGGCGTAGCCCATTGCCAGCCGACCGCCGGCGCCGGGCTTGTTCTCGATGACGACGGTCTGCCTGAGTTCCTCGCGCAGCTTGTCGCCAACCAGCCGCGCGGCCAGGTCGGCGGTGCCGCCGGCCGGGTAGCCCACCAGGATGCGCAACGGTTTGTCGGTCTGGGCCAGCGCGCTACCGCAGGCCAGCAACAGCGTCAGCGCGCCAAGCATGGCGCGGCGGGTGGGGCGATTCGGGCTGGACAAAGCGATCTCCTCGGGCGAATTTCGATTGTTATCGGTGTGTCCGGCACGCTAGCATCTGACCCATTAGTTAACAAAGTCAACTATTTATGGTGCGCGACACTTCCGGGACGCTGCAGGAGCCAGAACGGCTGGCGGATTTCATCAATTACCGGCTCTATCACCTGAGCCGCGTGGCCATGGCTGCCAGCGGCCAGCACTTGCGATCCGCAGCCGGAGTCAGCCGGCGTGAATGGCGCATGCTGGCTTTCCTTGGCGAGCAACCGGGCACGCGATTGACCGAACTTGCCGCCAGTGCGGGACTGGACAAGGTGCTGGCCAGCCGGGCGGTGCACGCGCTGATGGAGAAGGGCCTCGTGCACAAGACGGTGCGGGCGGGGGATCGTCGCGCGGCAGCGTTCACCTTGAGTGAAGAGGGAGAGGTTGTGTACGCGGCGGCGTTCGCACGGGCACGCGATTTCAATCGCGAGCTTGCTGCTTGCCTCGACCCCGAAGAGGCACGGGTCTTCTCCCGCTGCGTGGACAAGCTTCATGCGCAGGCCATGACGATGCTCCGGGCGGCCCCGGTTCAATCAGCTTCCGATGACGTGGCAATGTGGGAAGACCCGCTGAGTGTGTGGCGGTAGGTCTCACGAACGCGTTTAACGGGGATGCCGAAAAAATTGTATTCCCGTGAATGGCGCAACGGGCGAGCATATGGCATCCCTGATCATCGGAATCGATCCCATGAGCCGCCTGCATTCACTCGTCATTGTCGCCGCGCTGCTTGCCACCCCGATGGCGATGGCCGCCGGTGAGCCTGCCGCCAAGCTCCCGCCGGGGCCGGTGGCCGGGGCCAACATGCCCAGGAGCTATGTGAAGAACGTGGCCAAGGTTGCCTATATCTGGGGCTGGCCGATGGTCAACATCCACAACCGGCACCTGGTCTTCTCGAAAGTACCCGAGAACGGCCTCGGCGACGGTGTGCTGCCGGTGGCCCCGCTGAACCGGCTGACCATGCTGACCGACTACATCAAGCCCGAAGAGCGTGCGGTAGCCACGCCGAACCAGGATGTGGCCTACGGCTTCGGTATCTTCTCGCTGGAAAAGGAACCGGCCGTGTTCCAGGTGCCGGACTTTGGCAGCCGCTTCTGGGTCTACCAGCTTGGCGACCAGCGGACCGATACGCTGGGCGGTGTCGGCAAGATGTATGGCACCAAGCCGGGGTTCTACATGGTGGTGGGGCCGAACTGGAAGGGCCAGACACCCAAGGGCATCCGCGGCGTCTATCGCTCGCCGACCAATATCGCGTACATCATTCCGCGTGCATTCCTGGACGACACCGCGCAGGACCGCCAGGCCATCCGGCCCCTGGTGAGCCAGATCATGGCGTATCCGCTCAGCGAGTACGACGGCAAGATGAAGACGAAGGACTGGACCAAGCTGCCAAACCTGTCAGACCCAGCCGGCGGCAAGCAGGGTAGTGGCGCCGAGACGCAGTGGGTCAAGCCCGAGGCATTCTTCAAGGAGCTTCCGCTGGTCATGAAGGAAGTCCCGCCGCAACGCGGCGAGGAAGCGCTCTACGCATGGTTCCAGTCATTGCTCGATGCCGCGGCGAAGGACCCGGCCATTGCGGACACGCTGACGCAGGCGGCCGTCGAGGCCGACAAGGAGATGATGCCGGACATGCACCAGTACTCGGCCGCCGGTGTGCCGGTGGGCAATGGCTGGGTGGCGCCGATGAATGGCGCCGAATTCGGCACCGACTACTACAGTCGGGCCGCCGCCGCCAAGGCCAACATCTTCGTCAATCCGCGCCGCGAATCGGCGTACTTTGGCCAGGAATACGACGCCGGGAAGGCGCGCCTGAACGGCGCCAACGCCTACACGATCACGTTCCCGAAGGGCACCTTGCCCCCGGTGAACGGGTTCTGGTCGCTGACGCTCTACGATGCGGCACATTTCTTCGCGCCCAACGAGATCAACCGTTTCTCGCTCGGCACCAAGAACAAGGATCTCAAGTTCAACGCCGACGGCTCGCTGACGCTCTACGTGCAGAACCGCAAGCCCGAGGCCGACAAGGTGGCCAACTGGCTGCCAGCACCGACTGGCGATTTCGAACTGTTTATCCGTGCGTACTGGCCCAAGCCCGAGATCCTGCAGAACTCGTGGGTGCCGCCGCCAGTGCAGAAGGTCAGCGCGAACTGACGGGGTTGATGTAACCGTCGTCAAACGTTTTCAGGAACGCCACGACATCGCGGATCTCGCGGTCGTCAAGCGCCGGACGTGTGCCGGCCTTGCGGTCGAAAGGTGGATCGAACCGGTCGACGTTGCGGCGCAGTTCAGGGGGCAGGTCGTCATACAGGACGGGCTGCCCCTGGTCATTGCGTGCATACCATCGCGCAGGCTTCAGGTCGCGTTCCACATAGAAGCGCACGACGTCTTCCAGGCTGTGAAAGCGGCCATTGTGGAACCACGCGCCGCGCTTGGCCGTATTGCGGAGCGTTGGGGTCTTGAACATGCCGCAATAGTCGCTGCGTTGGCTCTTGTCGGTCCGCTTTGGCCCGCACAGGCCAAGATCGTAATAGGCGGGGTCGGCATTGGCGGCGATCTCGGGGTTACGCGGCACGCCGAACGCGGCAAACTGGTAGTCAGTGAGCAACGGATGCGAGCCATCGGCGCGCTTCTCGATCAGGTGGCAGGCCGCGCAGTTGCCTTTGGCTGGATCGGCAAACAGTTTCAGGCCACGCAGCTCGGCTGCACTGAGCACGGTGGTGCCCTTCAGATATGCGTCGAACTTGCTGTCGAAACGGTGGAAGCTCGGATCGTCGAGCTCGAATCGCTCCAGCGCGCGCATGGCCATGTCGAAAGCGCGCTGGGGGTTGTCGAATACGTCGGGGCCAAAGGCCGCGCGAAAGTCGTCGGCATAGGCGGCACGGCGCAGTTTGCCAGCTACCACGGCACGACTTTCGTTGGCCATCTCATCAGGGTCCAGCAGCGGCCCACTTGCCTGGTCATGCAGGCTATTGAAGCGGCCATCCCACATCAGGCCACCCTTGGGCGGATTGTCGGTTTCGGTCAGGCGCTCGGTCACGCTGGCGGCTTGCACATGGGTCCAGATCGGCGTGGCATTGAGCGTATAGGCCAGGCCCGGCGTGGCGCGCTTGCCCTGCCGGTCAAGCCGCGGGCCGCCAAGCTGGACAGCCAGCCCATTGGGCGGCCCATAGCCGTACGCGGGATCGTGGCAACTCGCGCATGACTGCCGTCCCGAGGCCGATAGCGTCGGGTCGAAGAACATCGCCTTGCCCAGCCGGGCCAGCGTGGCTGCATCAGGGGTGGGCTTAGGCGTGGCTGCAACGGGCGCCTGCCTGGAGTCGCAGCCCGCCAGCAAGGCAAGCGCCAGCACCGCGGTACACACCACACGGATCAAGGAAGAATTCGGGATCATGTCGACAAGCGCCGCCCGGGCGCGACACCCGGGCGGCAATCACCAGACCGCGGCGGCGGTCAGGCGTGGGTCAGAGATTGGTGAACACGTCGGTACTGAACGCGGCCAGGCCTTCCTGGCCGGCGTAGCCCAGGTACTCGCCAAGCTGGAAGATGTCTTCCAGTGTCTTGAGCAGCGAATAGTGGTTGTACTGCGTGGTCGAGACGGTGCCCGGCTTGATGAACGGCGACAGAAGCACGGCGCCGGTGCGGTCGCCACCGAAGTTCTGGGTGACCAGGTTGATGTCGTACGGATAGTGCGATACCGAGGCCGGGAAGCTCTGCGTGACGGGGAAGCTCGATGCCGGCACGTTCGGGCCAGCCTGCTGGTTGCAGCAGGTATTGCCCGAGAACGTCATGGTCAGCGTTGGAGGTACGGTGGAGCTATCGAGCGCCTGCGTGGCATACGAGCTCTCATCGAAATTGATGATCAGCAAGCCATCCTTCTGGTAAGCCGGCGAGGCCATGATCAGCGGGACCCACTTCTGCAGGAACGCATCTGCAGATACCAGGCCACCCGGGTCGCCGTTCACACAAGTGCTGCTGCCGCCGTCGTGCCCGTCGTTGCAGAGGTTGGGCGTGATAAACGTGAAATTGGACGTGGTATCGATCGACTTCAGGTCATCGGTCAGCTTGTTCAGGTTGACGACATTGGTCGCGCAGTCAGGCGAGTCGATGATCGAATGGAAGTACATGAACGGGTTGTGACGCGTGGCGTACTGGTCGGCGGGCAGGCCGCCGGCAGTGGCAGCTTGCGCGGACTGGGTCGCGTCCGTGGTGTTCAGCACCGGATGGCCGCACGTGGCGCTTTCGCGCGATGGATCGTTGCCCATGTCCTCCATATAGCCGCGCCAGGTCAGGTTGGCGGTCTTGAGCTGGTCGGGCAATGTCTTGATGGCCGCAGGGTATACGCAGCCGGTGCCAATGGCCTGGCCGTGATCGCCCATGCCGCTGAGCGTGAAGTCCTTGAAGACCATGCAGTCCATCTGCGTATCGGCGGTTACCGACTGACCGCTGATCATGGCGATGTAGTTGCCCAGGCTGACGTGCGTGGTGCCGAAGTATTGCTGCAGGTGCGCGCCCTGGCTTACAAGCGTCTTCGAAAGGTAAGGTGCCTTCGATGTGGCGGAGAACGTGGTGGCGTAGTTCTCGTTCTCCAGCGTGATCACGAAGACGTGCTTGATCGACTGGATGGTCTTCGGCGCCGGCGTTGGGACGGTCGCCGTGCTGGTATCCGTGGAGGTCTTGTTATCGTCTGAGCCGCAAGCCGTGATGGTCAGCGCGGCACACGCGGCGCACAGCGCGGCAAGCCAGCGCGAGCGGGGGTGCTTGAACATGTGGAAGTCCTTATCGTTCTTGAAAGTCGCACAGACTCCCGTTGGCTCATGGGACGTCGTGCGGGCGACATATAAACAAACTTGTATGTTTGTTTTGTGACAAACGGTGAGGAAGTTGAGCCATCAACCCGGCGTAATGACGTTGTCGTTACAATCGCCGTCATGCCCACCCAAGCTGAACGAAGCGCGTCCACAAGACAGGCGCTCATCGACGCCGCCACCACCTTATTGATCGAACAAGGCTATGCCGCCTTTGGCGAGGCGCGCGTCTGCGAGATGGCCGGTATCAGCCGCGGATCACTGCGGCACCAGTTTCCGGAAGGTCGCTATGACCTGCTGCCGGCCATGGTTTCCACCTTGCTGGAAACCGAAGCGCAAAAACTTGCCGCGCTCGGTCCCATGCCCGCACGCGTGCGCCTGCACCTGATGCTTCATGCGCTGGTGCAACGCCGTCAACGCCATACCTCGGTAGCTATCCTCGAAGTCTGGATGGCATCGCGCGGCGACGATCGGCTGGACGAAGCGGTTCGCCCGTTGCTGGCCATGGTGCCGGAACGGCTGTTCGGGCAAGAGCCCCACAATATCGCCGAACCGGAACTGCTGGCATTGCGGCTATTCCTGCATGGCGCCACACTGCACAGCTTTGCGGCCGACTATAGTCCGGACCGCCTGGCCGACGCAGTGCAATGGCTGATCGACCAACTTCCGACGCCCCCTGAGTTGCCCGAGGTCATGGCCCGCATCGCGGCCTTGCAGCGGCAGGCGCGCTAACTTCAGAAATCGTTACTAAAGTCCTTGCTTAACTAATTGTCGTCCCTATACTAAAGGACATGCTTAACCATTCCAGTCCCAATTCCAATCCACTCGACGCCACGTTCCAGGCGTTGGCCGACAACACCCGGCGAACGATGCTGGTGCAACTGGCGCGCGGCCCGCTGTCAGTCACCGAACTGGCAAAGCCGCTGGCGATGTCGCTGCCGGCGGTCATGCAGCACCTGTCGGTGCTGGAGCAGGCGGGGTTGGTCAGCACCGAGAAGATCGGGCGGGTACGCACCTGCCGCATGGCGCCCAATGCGCTGGGCGAAGCAGAGCAATGGATCAGCGCCCGGCGTGCCGAATGGGAAGGACATTTCGACCGGCTGGGCGAATACCTGGAAACCATGAAAAAGGAGGCAGCATCCGATGGCAACCGCAACTGAGACCCCCGAAGTCGCGCAGCACCGGCAGTCCCTGACCGTATCGCGCGCGTTCAATGCCCCGCGCGACCTCGTTTTCAAGGCATGGAGCGCAGCCGAACATCTGAAGCACTGGTTCTGCCCGCACGGGTTCACGATCCCCGAGTGCGAGGTCGAGTTCCGCCCTGGTGGCAAATTCGATCTGTGCATGCGCTCGCAGGGCGGTGGCATCGAACACTGGATCCGTGGGCACTACGTTGAAATCATCCCGCATTCGCGACTGGTGCTGGACCTGACCGTGGTCTCGACCGAAGGCACTGCACTGTTCAATGCCCATACGGCCGTGGGGTTCGAAACGGTGTGCGGCGGTACCGAGATGACGGTGACCCAAACATACACGCTGCTCGATCCTTCGGCCGGTGACTTCACGCGCGGCGCCGAAGAGGGCTGGGCCCAGACGCTCGATCGGCTTGGCAAGGAGGTTGCGCGCATCAGCGCGGAAACGCCGCCGCGTTCAGTGGCACATGGCACGTTCTCGATCGAACGCACCTACGACGCCTCGCCCGAACTGGTATTCCGCGCGCTTAGCGACCCGGCCGCCAAGGCCCAATGGTTCCATGGCGGCAATGGCTATCAGTTGGTATCGCGTTCGATGGATGTGCGGCCAGGTGGTCGCGAACATCTGCAGGGCAAGTGGGACAACGGCCTGATGTCGACGTTCGACGCGGTCTATTTCGATGTGATCCCCAATGAGCGGCTGGTCTACAGCTACGAGATGCATATGGGCGAACGCAAGATCTCGGTGTCGCTGGCCATCTTCGAACTGAAGGCCGTGGGGCAGGGGACGCGGCTCTCGCTGACCGAGCATGGCGCGTTCCTCGATGGCTATGACGATGCCGGATCGCGCGAGCATGGATCGGGACTGTTGCTCGATGCCATCGGCGCTTGGCTCGAGGAAGCCACACAAGCCACGCAAGCGTGAGCCAAAAAAAACCGCGTCCGAAACCGGACGCGGCGTAAGTCTCATGTCAAGAGAACGAAGCAGAAAGCAGGAAAATCAGGCGCTGTGGGCGGGCGGGGCGGAGACTCCGGTGCGATCCAGGCCGGCGAGGTTCAACGTTGCCGCCGAGCGCGCACCATCGGTGTACGGATCGGGCTTGTGGATGCCATAGGCGCCGTCGGTGTAGACATCGCGCTTGCCGATCGCATTGGCGCCTTCGGTGAAGACGTCGCGCTTGCCATTGTGCATTTCATAGCCATAGCGGTCGGCGGGGACGCCGCGGTCTTGCATGCCTTGTCCGGATTGCGCGGCGGCCAGGGAGCAGGCGCACAGCAGCGTGGTGGCAAGCAGGGATTGGATCGTGTAGTTGTGCATGTTGATCTTCAACTGATGGGTGGACGGCGCGTCTGGCAGGGGTGGGGGGGTGACGCGCCGTCCGGGACGCCTTGTGGGCGGTGCCGCATCGGAGTGGTACGGCACGGGACGAAGTGTAGTCACCCCGATGTATTCCGGTGATGATTTAAACCGTCAATCATCAGTCGGTTTTTTCATGTGTGTGCAACGTGACGTCAAGCACCACTAGCGCGCTCTGAACGTTGGCCGCCAGGTCGCGATCGTGCAGCGAAGAAAGTTGCGCGATGGCTGCGTCGATCCACGCATGCAGCGTGGCGGGCGGGGCAACCGGATGACCCGTTTTCACACGCGCACGGAAATGCCGTGCCACGATGCTCAATACCCGACGCACGGGTTTGCGCGTGGCCAGCGGCAGCGCCGGCATGGCGCGCTGCAGGGCTAGCGTGCAATAGCCGATCTGCAGTTCGGTAAAGCCATCCGATGCGATCCGGCCCCGACTTGCGCCTAGCCTGGGCATCAGTTGGCCGAGCCGGTCGAACATGCGCGCACCCACGCGCGTATGCGTATCCGCGGCACGCCACGTGGCCGCGCGCGCCAGATCCTGCCAGCTTGCCCGGATCAGCCGGTGGGCCGCCACATGCGCACCGAATGGCCGCGCCAGCATGGCCCAGAGCGGCGCGAACAGCATCGCTGCCGCATTGGCCAGACTGGTGTTGAACAGGCCAATAAAGTTGGCGTCGTAGACGCTCTGCACATTGGCGAACGATGCGGTATTGACCGACAGCAGCATCGCAATCAGGTTGAAGCCGGGCCGTGTGATCAGCATGCCGATGCCCAGGTACGGCACGGCCAGCAAGCCCGTGAGCGTCTCGAAGGTCTGCGCATGCGGCACGACCAGGAACAGGTAGAACGACGAGATCAGCAGGCAGACCGTGGCCCAGCGGACAAATGAACGCGCCACGGGGCGCGGTTCATCGATGGTTGCGAAGAAACAGCACGCGATGGCCGATACCGCCACCGGCCCGCCGCCATCTTCCCATCCCGAAAAAATCCACAGCAGGCCGGCGCAGAAGACGGCCAGACCGGCCGATACCGCGCCGAACAGCAGCATCGCGTGATCGTGGTGCAACGACGCGGCCTCGGTTTGTTCATTGGCGGGCAGGGATTTCACGGCGGGTGGGCCGTCGCCGATGCCCTGCTGCAATACCGTGCACGACTGCAATAGCCGCGCGTGCTGCGCCTGTAGCCAGTCCGCGGTTTCGGTCAGCGCCGCCTGCGGTAACGTATGGCCCGCGCGCTGGCGCGAAGCCTGCAGCACGCTTTCCAGTCCAGACAGTACCGGCATCAGGCGCGACATGCGGGCGCGTAGCGCGCGGGCATGATCGACCGCATGGCGACTTTCGGCGTCGAACGACAGCTGCACGATCAACTGGTCCAGCGCCAGCATGTCGGCGGCCAACCGATGCCGGCTCGCAGTGGCGCGCGGATTGCCTGCGACGATGTCACTGGCCCACGTGGTGGCATCGTCAAGCCACGCGCGTGCGCGTTCGCGCAGCGCCGGCGCCACCTTGGCCGGAAACACAATCGCGCCGACCAGGCTGGCGCAGACGATGCCGATCACGATTTCCTCGATGCGTGCCACCGCAATATCGAAGATGTCGGCCGGCTGCATCACGGCCGGTAGCGCGACAATCGGCAAGGTATAGGCGGCCAGCAGGAACACGTAGCTGCGCGGCGACCGCTGCAGCAGCGACAGGTAGACCAGCACCATGATCCACACGGCAATGGCACCCATCAGCACGATCGGCATATTGACCAGCTGTGGCACGGTGATCACGGCTGCGGTGGCGCCAAGTATGGTGCCGGCCACCCGATAGGCGGCCTTCGAGCGCGTGGCGCCGGTCAGCGGATTCGATACGAAATAGACCGTGGCCATGGCCCAGTAGGGGCGGGGCAGGCCGAACGAGAGGGCGATATAGAGTGCCAGCATCGCGGCCGCGAATGCCTTCAGCGAAAACAGCCACTGTCGGGCATGCGGCCAGCTAGCCATGATTTGTGATGCGCTGGCGGTCCAGCGTAAAGGGGGCGTTGGACCGCAAGTGTAGACGCGCTGCAAATATTCTCTGCATGATTTAAAATTCCGGCCTTCAGTCGAAATATTCATGGAAAGAATCGATGCCGATCGACATCCGAGCGCTGCGTTACTTCGTGGAGACGGCGCGCCTGAAAAGCTTCACGCAGGCGGCGACTTCGCTATATGTCACGCAATCGACCATCAGCAAGATGGTCCGGCAGCTCGAGGACGAGATTGGCCAGCCGCTGTTGATCCGCGAGGGCAAGAGCGTGCGGATGACCGATGTCGGCAAGGTGGTCTATGACCGTGGCCAGGAGGCATTGGGCGTGGTGCACCGCCTGACGCTGGAAGTGGCCGACCTGTCATCGCTGGGGCGAGGGCAATTGACGGTGGGCATTCCGCCGATGGTCAACCTGTTTTTCTCGCCGGCGGTCAGTGCGTTTCGCAAACGCTATCCCAATCTCCAGCTCACGCTCTCGGAACATGGCGGACAGGTGGTGGAACAGCAGGTCGCCAACGGCGAGCTGGAAGTGGGCGCCACGGTGCTGCCGGGTGACAGCGGCCTGCAGCTCGAGACGCGCCAGTTCGCCAAGTACCCGATCTGGGCCGTGGGGCCGCATCGCGCCGCATGGGCCAGTAGCCGCACGGTTACGCTCGAAGCGCTGCGCGATGAGCCGCTGGTGATGCTGACCGACGAGTTCTCGCTGACGCGCAAGCTGCGCCAGGCGTTCCTGGAAGCGCGCATCGAACCGCATGTGGTGGCACAAAGCGGCCACTGGGATTTCCTGGCAGCGATGGCTGCAGCCGGACTGGGCACCACGTTCCTGCCCGAACCGCTACTGTCCCGCCTCGAAACGCGCGACAAGCTCGCCGTGGCGCGGCTGACCGAACCGACCATGGACTGGGCACTGGCGCATATCTGGTCGCCGGGACGCTATCTGTCCCATGCAGCCAGGGCCTGGCTCGAGGTCTGCGAGGAAGTGATGGGGTGAGGCGGTAACGCTAGCTATGCCAACTGTTTGCTCCCCTCTCCCGCACGGCGGGAGAGGGGCGGGGGAGAGGGCAAGGCGGCTCAAGTTGCCGATGTCGCGTCTTGATGCGCTGGCCCTCTCCCCCAACCCCTCTCCCGCGCAGCGGGAGAGGGGAGCAAAACAAAGCGGGGTGACGTTACCGCGCCCTTAGCGCATCCACAATATTCAGCCGTGACGCCCGTAGTGCCGGCAAGAATCCGCCGATCAGGCCCATTGCCATCGAGAACAGCAAGGTCTTGATAATGATCGATGGCGTCAGCACAAAGCGGAACGACAAATCGGCAAAGGTCTGGAAGTTGGTGGTCGTGAACGATGCGAACTGCATCAGCGACGCACACAGCAAGCCGGCGATACCGCCCACCAGCCCAAGCAGTACCGCTTCGATCAGGAACGCCATCATGACATTGGTGCGCTGGAAGCCCAGCGCACGCAGCGTACCGATTTCGCCTACGCGGTTGGCCACCGATGCATACATCGTGATCATCGCGCCGATCATGGCCGCGATCGAGAAAATCGTGGTCAGCGTCAGGCCCAGGATATTGATGAAGGTAGATAACGCCCGCGACTGGTCGCTGTAGAACTGCTGCTCGCGCTTGGCCTCGTTGGCCAGCCTGGGATCCACGTCAATGGCGCTGCGAAACTTGTCGAACGCATCGGTATTGGCCAGCCGTAGCACCATCGACGAATAACTCGTGCGGCGGAACGACTGCATCAGCTGGTCCACATCGCCCCAGATCTCGGAATCGAAGCCACTGCCGCCTGCGTCGAAATGACCGACCACGGTCCAGTCACGTTGCGCAAAGCGCAGATGGTCGCCAACGCGCACGTTGCCATAGCCCCTGGCCAGGCTGCTGCCGACAATGATCTCGGCCGAGCCAGGCTTGAACATGCGCCCCTGGGTCAGCTGGACCTGCGGCCGCATCGACACCCCCAATGGCGAGACGCCGCGAATCACCACGTTCGAAGGCGTCGTGTAGCCGGCCTTGGTCAGCGAGATCAACACCACGGCTTCGCGCGATGCCATCGGCCGGCCTTCGGCGGTCATGGCGATGGACGGATACATCTCCAGCGCGGCGGCCTGGTCGCGCGAGATTCCACTCTGGATCTCGGTCTCGGCGCCTTTGCGGATCACCACCACGTTGTCGTGCTCGCCCGTGGTCACCAGTGTCTGCTTCAGGCCGGCGTCGAGCATCAGCATCGTTGCGAAGACAAACACCACCAAGGCCAGCCCGCCGGCGGTCAGGGCGGTAGTCAGCCGCCGGGCCCAGACATTGCGCGCGATATAGTGCAGCGGAATGACCATGGCTAGCCGATTGCCCTCAGTCCTTCAACGATCCGCACGCGCGAGGCCTGTACCGCGGGCACGATCGCGGCGGCCAGCCCCACCACCAGCGCGCAGGCGGCCTGCATGGCCATGGTCTCGTGCGACACCGTGAAGACCGGGAACACGCCGCCTACCGCCTGCTTGAAGAAGCGCGCGGCTGGCGGTGTCAACAACATGCCCAGCGCACCGCCAAACGCGCTGATTACCAGCGATTCGCCAAACACCAGCAGCGAGAGGAAGCCCGAGCCAAAACCCAGCGCCTTGAGCGTGGCGTACTCGGTGATGCGCTCACGCGCGCTCATGGCCATGGCATTGGCCATCACGGCCATCACGATCACGATCACTACATAGGACACCACGCGAATCGCCGCGATGATCTGGTTCGACATCGCCACAAACCCGAGCTGGAACGCCTGCTCGGTCTCGGTCAGCGTTTCGGCCAGCGAGTTCTTGAACACATTGTCGACCGCGCGCGAAATGCTGGCGGCGTTGTCGGGATTGTCGATGCCGATCACGAACACGCCCACCTGATCGGCCTGCCGCGCGGTCTTCTTGCGCACGGTCTCGTTCAGGTAATCCCAGTGGAACACCATCTGGCGCGTGATGGTGGTTTCATCGCGTCCCTCCATGATGCCGCGCACCACGAAATCCCAGGTGCCGGGGTAGATCGTGCCCTTGATGGGAATCACATCGCCGACCTTGAAGCCATACGAATCGGCCAGTTGCCGGCCCACCAGCGCCCCGCGCCGGTCGCGTTGGTAGTCGGCGCGCTGTTCCGGCGTAATGACGAACTCGGGGTACAGGTCGAGGTAGTTGTCCGACACCGCAAACTGGGCGAAGAAGTTCTTCGGGTCACGGTAGATGCCACCGAACCAGTTTGAGCGCGCGACCTGCGTCACGCCGTCGACACCCTTGATCCGGTATTCGTAGTTCAATGGCAGCGCGAAGGTCAGCGAGATCGCATTGCGCGTGACCAGCCGCGCGTTCGAGGCCGCGGATGCACCCGCATACCAGGCGTCGACCACGGTCTGCAGCAGGCCATACGCCAGCACTGCAATCACCAGGCCAAGCACGGTCAGTGCGGTACGCAGCTTGTGGCGCAGCGCGTTGCGGGCGATCAGCTTGGTCAGGTACATCGTCAGCCTCGCTGCTCGTTGTGCAGCAGCTCGCCTTTTTCAAGGTGGACGAGCGACCGGGCGGCTTCCGCGGCGTGGGCATCGTGGGTGACCATGATGATGGTCTTGCCCAGGTCCGTATTGAGCCGCTGCAGCATGGCCAGGATTTCGGTAGCCGATGTACGGTCGAGGTCGCCAGTCGGTTCGTCGGCCACGATCAGCGTCGGGTCCGTGATCAGCGCCCGCGCAATCGCCACGCGCTGCTGCTGTCCGCCGGACAACTCGCTCGGATAGTGGTCCATGCGGTCGGCCAGGTTGACCATGCTCAGGACCAGTTCCACGCGCTCGCGCCGCTCCGCGCGACTGAGCCGGGTCAGCATCAGCGGCAGTTCCACATTCTCATAGGCGGTCAGCACCGGCATGAGGTTGTAGAACTGGAAGATAAAGCCGACGTGCGCGGCGCGCCAGTCGGCCAGCGACGCTTCGGGCAATTCCGAGATATCGACGCCATCCACCAGCAGTTCGCCACTGTCGGGCCGGTCGATGCCGGCGATCAGGTTCAATAGCGTGCTCTTGCCGGAACCGGATGGTCCCATCAGTGCGATAAAGTCCCCGGCGGCGATATCGAGTGAGATATCGGACAGCACCGGCACGGTCTGTGCACCGCGCTGGTACGACTTGGCCAGATGGCGGATCGAAACGAGTGGGGCCCTGGTTGTACCGTCAAGAGGCCCGTTGTGCGACGCGGTGGCCATGGCTTACTTCTTGGCCACGGTGACCTTGGCGCCGTCGGCGAGCTTGTCAGCCGGCGCCAGAATCACGATATCGCCGGCCTTCACGCCTTGCACAGCCACGAGTTCGCCAATCTTGGCCCCACGGGTGACCGGCACCTGCCTTACCTTGCCGTCGGCGATCACGAACACCACGGCCTTGCCGTCGCGTTCGACCACGGCCGAAGGCTGCACCGCGGTCTGCGGCTGGTTCTCCGCAGGCGGTACCGGCTTGGACAGGAAGGCGATCTTGGCGCTCATGTCGGGCAGCACGCGTTGGTCCCGATCGACAAAGCGGATCTTGACCAGCACGGTGGCCTTCGAGCGGTCCACGGTCGGCACGATGCGTGAGACGCGACCGGCCATGCGCAGGTTGGGCAGGGCGTCGAGCAGGATCTCGCACGGCTGTTCGACCGTGATCTTTGCGATGTTCGATTCGGCGACGTCGGCTTCCACCTCGAGCGTTTCCATGTCGGCAATCGTCACGATGGCACCCTTGGTGTCGGCCGCCGCCGAGAACGGCGTGATGTTGTCGCCGACATTGGCATGCTTGATCAGCACCACGCCATCGAACGGCGCGCGGATCACGGTCTGCTCGACCGATACTTCCGCCGCGCGTGCATTGGCCTTGGCCGAGACGATCGACGCCTGGGAATTGTTGATCGAGGCACGCGCCTTGTTATAGCGGGCCACGTCGCTATCGTACTGCTGCTTCGAGATGGCCTTGGGTACCAGCAGTTCTTCCGAGCGCTTGAGGTTAACCTCGGCATCGCGCAACTCGGCCTGCTGCAACTGCAGATTGGCCTCGGCCACCTGCACCTGCGCGCGTGCCTGCGCGGCGGACGCTTCCACATCGCGGCTTTCCACGCGCGCGATGATTTCATCTTTCTTTACGCGCGATCCCTCCAGCACACCCAGCCATTCCAGCCGGCCCTGCGCCTTCGATGCCACGGCGGCCTTGCGCTGCGGCACCACATAGCCGGTGGCATTGAGCAGCGTGTAGTTCTGGGAAGGATAGGCCGAGGTGACCGTGGTGCTTTCCACGGCCTGCGGGCCCGCCAGCCTGGCGCCCACGCCGATCAATACCAGCACGATCAGCGCAATGATTGCGTAGCGAACCCAGTGCCGGCGCCGCCGGGGGGCGGGCGCCATTGCGCTGCGGTCGATTTTCAGCTTGCTCAGGTCTTGATCAGCCAATTTTGGGAACCGTTTCGGTGCGAAATGCCGGAAAAGGCTCCCAGTATAGCGAGTGCGCGATGCCACCAAGCGCTGTTACAACAGCTTGCCGGGATTCATGATCCCGCTCGGATCGAACGCCTGCTTGATTGCCCGCATCAGGCGCAGTTCCAGCGGGTCCTTGAGCGCCAGGAACGCGTCGCGCTTCAGCTGGCCAATGCCATGTTCGGCACTGATGCTGCCGTTGTAGCGCGCCACTTCCTCCATGACTTCGTCGCTGACGGCCTTGCCGTCGCCGACCGCCCACTTCGGATCGGCGTCGAGCGGACGCGACAGGTTGTAGTGCAGGTTGCCATCGCCAAAATGGCCAAAGATAAACGGACGGATGCCGGGATGACGCGCGTGCAGTCGCGCCTCCATCGACGCCATGAAGGCCGGGATACTCTCAATTGGCAGCGATACATCGTGCTTCAGGTGCAAGCCATCGGCGCGCTGCGCTTCGGAAATCTCCTCACGCAGGCGCCACAGGCCCTGCAACTGCGCCAATGATGCGGACACTGCGGCATCGAGGCACAGGCCCTGTTCCAGCGCATCGCCAATAACCGACTCCAGTAACGCGTTGAGAACATCCTCGGCGGCGGTATCGGCGATCTCCAGCAGCACATAGGCCGGATAGCGTTCGGCGAACGGCGCATGGACGTTTTCGGCATGCGTCAGCACGAGATCCAGGCACTCGCCGGTGAAGAACTCGTAGGCCTGCAGGCGCGCGCCGCAGCGTGCGAACAGCAGGGAATACAGTTGCAGCGCCTGTTGCGCCGACTCCACCGCGGCCAGCACCACGGCGCGTGAATCGGCGCGTGGCGACAGCCGCAGTGCGGCGGCCGTGATGATGCCGAGCGTGCCTTCCGAACCAATCAGCAATTGCTTGAGGTCATAGCCGGTATTGTCCTTACGCAGCGTGCGCAGGCCATGGAAGATCTCGCCGTTCGGCAACACGGCTTCCACGCCGAGCACCAGTTCGCGCGTCATGCCGTAGCGCACGACATTGACGCCGCCGGCATTGGTGGCCAGGTTGCCACCGATCTGGCAGGAATCCTCGGCCGCCAGCGAAAGCGGGAACAGCCGGTCGTGTTCCTCGGCGGCGCGGCGCAGGTTGCCGAGGATACAACCCGCTTCGGCCACCATCGTGTTGGCAATGGTGTCGATCGAGCGGATCTTGTCCATGCGATCCAGGCTTAGCACCACATTGGCCTGGTTACTGTCCGGGGCCGCGCCGCCGCACAGGCCGGTATTGCCGCCACGCGGCACCACGGGCACGCCGGCCTGCTGGCATAGCGCCAATGCCTGCGCAACCTGTTCGGTCGTGCGCGGCCGCACCACGGCTTGCGCATGTCCCTTGTACAGGCCGCGCCAGTCAGACAGCCACGGTGCCACCGCATCGGCGGCCGTGGTCACGACGTCGGGGCCAAGGGCTTCGGTCAGGCGTTGGGAGAAAGCGGTATCGGACATGGTCGGCAAGGATGGATGGAATCAGGATTGGCGCAGCGGCAGGCCCAGTCGTGCGGCCGCGCTGCGCAGGTGTTCGGTGGCGCGTTGGCGGGCCAGCTCGGGATTTCGTGCGCGGATCGCGTCGAACAGCGCCACGTGTTCGCCATGCACCTGCGCGGGCAGGCCGGGCTGCTTGCTGGAATTGACCCGCGCGGTACGGATCGCATGGTGCAACTGCAGGTTCATGTACTGGAGCAGTTGCAGGTAATACGGGTTGTGCGTCGCCATGGCCACGGCGATATGGAACTGGATATCGGGCTCCACGCCGTGGTCGGGATCGTCGAGCTGCGCCGCCAGTGTGTCGAGCAGGGCGCCCATGCGCGATACATCCTGCTCGGTGCGATGCCGTGCCGCCATGGCCGCTGCCGCGCCTTCCAGATCGATCCGCAATTCAAAGATCGCGGCCAGGTCCGTGGCGTCGGCGTTGTCGGCCAGCCGGAAACCGCTATCGCTGACGCGCGAGCGTACCGTGCTGCCCAGGCCCTGGCGGCTTTCGATCATGCCCAGCGAACGCAGATGCTCGCTGACCTCGCGGATCACGGCGGCGCTCACGCCATAGCGTTCGGACAACTGCTTGCCCGTAGGCAGTCGCGTGCCGACCGGAAATGTCCCGTCGGCAATCTCGGCGCGCAGTTGCTGGATCACGCGCTCGGTCAAGGTAATCGGCCTGGTTTGCATAGGTCGCTACCTTACGCTTTTCTGGTTATCTGAAAACTAGGGGTAAATACTAATATTTAGGTGATCAAGGTGACCCGGCCGTCTACCTCAGTCATCTACTTCTTGAGCCGGTAAGCCAGTTGCGGCCTGGTGATGCCCAGCATCCGGGCTGCCGAAGACAGATTGCCACGCGTCGTGGTCATGGCCAGCGCCATCAGCTTCGCCTCGATCTGCGGCAACGACACCTGCTGGTTCAGCAGCTTCTCGATCAGCGCATCGGCATCCTCGCTTGGTTCGGGGCAGCCGCCGGGCTGCTGGCTGGCGAACAGATGCGGCACGTCGATCATGCCGGTAGCGGGCGCCAGTAGTACACCGCGCTCGATCATGTTTTCGAGTTCGCGGATATTGCCGGGCCAGGGATACTGCTCCAGAGCATCGCGCGCCCGCGAGGTCAGGCCACGCACCTGCTTCTGGTACAGCGCGTTGAACCGGGTGATAAATGCCTGCGCCAGTTCGGCAATGTCCTCGCGGCGTTCGCGCAGGGCGGGAATTGAAACCGGATAGGTACTGATGCGGTAGAACAGGTCGGCACGGAACTGGCCTTGCCGGATCGCCTGCGACAGATTGACGTTGGTGGCGGCAATCAGGCGCACATTGACCTTGCGCGCTTCCACGCCGCCGAGCCGTTCCACCTCGTTGTTCTGCAGCACCCGCAGCAGCTTGACCTGCGCGGCAGGGGGCAGGTCGCCGATTTCATCGAGGAACAGGGTGCCGCCATGCGCGCGTTCGAAGCGCCCCGGCCGCGATTGCTGGGCGCCCGTGTACGCGCCTTTCTCCACGCCAAACAGTTCCGATTCGATCAGTTCATGTGGAATCGCCGCGCAATTGACCGCAATGAACGGTTGCTCGCTGCGCGGCCCGTTGTCGTGCAGCCAGCGCGCGAACATTTCCTTGCCGGCGCCGGTTTCACCGGTCAGCAACACCGTGATATGGCTGTCGGCGGCGGCGGAGAGTAGGTTGAACGATTCGCGGAAGGCCGGCGATTGTCCGATCAGGTTGCCCTGGTTGGCGCCGCACAGCGTTTCACGCAGCGTGCTGACCTCCTGTTGCAGCGAGAGCAGGTCGCTGATGACCGAGTCGGGTTCGAAGTATTTCAGGTACTCGCCATCATCCCATTCCTCGGCGGGCTTGCCGACGATGCGGCACAGGTTGTCGCCACGACGCTGGCACTCGGTTTCCTTGTAGATCACCAGCCGGTCCATGAACGTGCTGCTATAGCCCGATGCATAGCCAAGCTGCACCCAGCAGCCGGCTTCCTCGCGGCTTAGCGCTTCATTGAATGGCGCTTCACCTTCCCACGAATCCTCCCAAAGGAATTCGCCGTAGAAATGACCGGTGTCGCGGTCCACTTCGAGCCGCACCGGTTCGACGCGGGTCACGCCTTCGAGCATATGCAGCTGCGGTCCCCACAGGAACGCCTCGTGCGGTGAGCTGGCCAGTTCTTCCTTGCGCTCGCGCTTGACCATTTCCGCATCGCGCATGCCTTGCGCATAGCCCATGCGGATCAGCAGGCCCTTGCCACGTTCCAGCCCAAGGGTGTCGAGGATTTCCCGACGCAGGTAGCTCAGGGCTTCGGTGTGCATCAGCACCATGCGCGATTCGCCCAGGCGGATCTGCGCGGCCTTGGCGTCGATGGTCAGTAGCGATGCCAGGTCGAAAGGCGGCGGTTTGGGGGGCGTTGTCATCCTCGTCACTCCAGATTCGTGCGGGCACTTTCTCGTGAAGTTCTCGTGAAGTGCCTCGGCTTTTCGCAAGCCTAGCACGGCCTTTCGCGCGTCCCGATAGGGGCAAATGCGCGGGTTCGATTCGATGCTGCGGCGCAGCGCGCCACGTTTTGATCATTTGGTGAAATCCGCCTCGATCACCTCATCAAATCATCAAGCAGCCTGCCCGGCCTGGGCGCGTCAAATTGGCTGCAATCCCTTGCGCCACAACGATCCGCGCGCTCTGGCACGGCGCTCGCTATAGATCTCGCACCTGATTTCAACAAGACAGCGCCCGCCGCGCAGCGTGTGCGGCGCAACAGGAGCGAGACATGTCAGATAACCACCGGAGTCCGCGCTACGTCCGCGTGACAGCGCGTGACGAGCGCTGGATCGAGTTCGAGTTCTCGATCGGCGATCCGGAGATGTTTGTTGAACTGGTGATGGCGCCCGCCCAGTTCCGGCAGTTCTGTCTTGACCAGGCGGCATCCCAACTGCCGAGCCACTCCCCCAGCCCCTTTCCCGCAGGCGGGAAAGCGGAGCAGACCCATAGCCACTAGAACGCAGGAGACACCATGCAAATCGACATTCGGACTGACGGCAGCGTCAATCCTGTCCGGCAGACCTTTGCCCATATCGCGCGGCGGCTCGGCGCCGACAAGCCGGCTACGCGCTACCAGGAAGCGATGTTCGACCTGCAGCCGGTCACAAGCTTCCACTATCGCCCGCTGTGGCAGCCGCAGTACGAACTCTACGACGCGCGCCGCACGCGCGTGGTGATGCAGGACTGGTACGCGCTCAAGGATCCGCGCCAGTTCTTCTATGGCGCCTACGTCAATGCCCGCGCGCGCCAGCAAGACATCATGGAGAAGAACCTTGAGTTCGTGGAAAAACGCGGCTTGCTTGGCACGCTGCCCGACGACGTCCGCGAACTGTTGACCGTTGGTGTGGTGCCGCTGCGCCATCTGGAGTGGGCCGCCAACATGAACAATGCGGCGATCACCGCCTACGGGTTTGGCTCCGCCATCACGCAGGCCGCGATGTTCCACACCATGGATCGGCTCGGCATTGCGCAGTACCTGACACGCATCGGCTTGCTGATCGGCGACAAGCCGGCGGTGGACCAGGCCAAGACCGCCTGGATGGAGGACATGACCTGGCAACCGCTGCGCCACGCCGCGGAAGACCTGCTGGTGCGTGACGACTGGTTCGAACTGCATGTGGCGCAGAACCTGGTGCTCGACGGCCTGGTGTACCCGCTGGTCTACCAGCAGTTCGACACGTACCGGTCAGCGACCAACCCCGCGTTTTCGCTGGTGACCGATTTCATGACCGCCTGGTATGGGGAATCCGCGCGCTGGGTCGACGCCACGGTCAAGACCGCCGTGCAGGAAAGCCCTGAAAACGCGGCCGTTATCCACGAATTCGCCGATGGCTGGCTGGAGCGCTTTACGCATGCATTGCGTCCGCTGGCGCAGCGACTGTTCGATGCCAATGCCGATGCTGAACTGGCGCAAGCCGTGCAGGCGCTGCGCAAGCGTCTGGCTGGCCTTGGTGTGAACCTCAAGGAGGCCCCATGAGCAACGCCCCCGTTTTCATCGCCCTGCAGGCCACCGACGACATGCGCGCGGTGATCGAGGCCATCGAGGCCGACAACCCTCACGCCACGGTCAACCACTACCCGGCCATGGTCAAGATCGACGCGCCGGGACGGTTGGAAATCCGCCGCGCCAGCGTGGAAGAGCGGATTGGCCGCGACTGGGACGTGCAGGAACTGCAGCTCGGCCTGATCTCGCTGGCCGGCAATATCGACGAAACCGAAGACGCATTCGTGCTGGCCTGGCACTGAACCACGCCTCGAAAACATATCCGGAGACAAGCCATGACCACCGCAACCGCCATTGCCACCGCGGCCCGTGCCGCCGCCAGGCCGAAGCTGTCGCTCAAGGAGAAGTACGCCGTCTTGACGCGCGACCTGGGCTGGGACACCACCTACCAGCCCATGGACAAGGTGTTTCCGCACGACAAGTTCGAAGGCATCGTGATCCATGACTGGGATGGCTGGGAAGACCCGTTCCGCCTGACCATGGATGCGTACTGGAAATTCCAGTCGGAGAAGGAACGCAAGCTCTACGCGATCATCGACGCCTTCCAGCAGAACAACGGCCAGCTCAATGTCAGCGATGCACGCTATGTCAATGCGCTCAAGCTGTTCCTGACGGGCGTTTCGCCGCTCGAATACGCGGCCCACCGGGGCTTTGCGATGGCTGGCCGCACGCTGCGCGGCGTAGGCGCGCGCGTGGCGTGCCAGATGCAGTCGGTCGACGAACTGCGTCACTGCCAGACGCAGATCCACACCATCAGCCACTACAACAAGTTCTTCAACGGTTTCTCTGACTGGCGCCACCTGCACGACCGGCTCTGGTACCTGTCGGTGCCGAAGTCGTATTTCGAGGACGCCATGACGGCCGGCCCGTTCGAGTTCATCACGGCCATCTCGTTCTCGTTCGAATACGTGCTGACCAACCTGCTGTTCATGCCATTCATGTCGGGCGCGGCCTACAACGGCGACATGGCCACCGTGACCTTTGGCTTCTCGGCGCAGTCCGACGAGTCGCGCCATATGACGCTGGGCCTGGAAGTGGTCAAGTTCATGCTGGAACAGGATCCGGCCAACCGCCCGATCATCCAGAAGTGGATCGACAAATGGTTCTGGCGCGGTTACCGCCTGCTGACGCTGGTGGCGATGATGATGGACTACATGTTGCCCAAGCGCGTGATGAGCTGGAAGGAAGCCTGGGAGATCTACTTCGAGCAGAACGGCGGCGCGCTGTTTGCCGATCTGGCGCGCTATGGCATCCGCATGCCCAAGTACCACGAGCAGGCGGCAAAGGAGAAGGATCACCTTTCGCATATCGCGTGGTCGATCTTCTACAACTTCAACCACGCCGCGGCCATTCACACCTGGGTACCCGAGCCGCAGGAAATGCAGTGGCTGTCGCAAAAGTACCCCGACAGCTTCGACCAGCACTACCGGCCGCGTTTCGATTACTGGAAGCAACAGCAGGAAGCCGGGCAGCGCTGGACCAATCCGGGACTGCCGATGCTGTGCCAGATCTGCCAGATCCCGATGGCGTTCACCGAGCCCGACGATCCGACGCAGATCTGCTATCGCCATGCCGAACACAACGGCGAGCACTACCACTTCTGCTCGGATGGCTGTCGCGACATCTTCCAGGACGAGCCAGAAAAGTACGTGCAGTCGTGGCTGCCGGTGCACCAGATCTTCCAGGGCAATTGCGGGGGCGCCACGTTGCCCGAAGTCCTGGACTGGTACCACCTGAAACCGGAGGACCGGGGCGACTATGCCGATTCGCAGGACCGTGCGAACTGGCAGCGCTGGACCGGCCAAGAGTCTGGCCAGGAATAAAACACGATAACGGAGACACATCATGCCAGTCATCGCATTGGAGCCCGGCTACACGGGCGAGGTCCGCGACCGCGTCGAGAATTTCCACGGCAACCAGCTGGTGTTCTTCGGCTGGGACCAGCACCGGTTGTTCTGCAGTCCGTTCACGCTGCCACTGCCCCCCGACATGCCGTTCGGCGCGCTGGTGGACAACGTCATCGTGCCGCTGCTTGGCGCGCACCCCGAAGGCGCCGCCATCGACTGGACCCAGGTCCAATGGTTGCGCGGCGATGCGCCGTTCACACCCGACGCCCAGGCCAGCCTGGCCGACAACGGCCTCGGCCACAAGTCGCTGCTGCGGCTGCGCACGCCGGGCCTGAACGGCATTGGCGGCTCGTACAACTGAGCGGAGGGTGCCATGAGCTATCAACTGACTATCGAACCGCTGGGCCAGACCGTGGAGATTGCGGAAGGCCAGACCGTGCTCGACGCATGCCTGCGGGCCGGCGTGTGGTTGCCGCATGCGTGTGGCCACGGGCTATGCGGTACCTGCAAGGTGCAGGCGCTGCAGGGCGAACTGGAACACGGCGAGGCATCGCCATTCGCGCTGATGGATTTCGAGCGCGAGGAAAGCAGGTGTCTGGCGTGCTGTGCCACGCCGCTATCGGACCTGACGATCGAGGCCGACATCGAACCCGATCCCGATGCCGAATGCTTGCCACTGATGGACTTCACGGCCACGGTCACGCGCATCGAGACGCTGACGCCGACCATCAAGGGCGTGTTCCTGCGCGTGGAAGGGGCCGATGCCCTGCGCTTCCAGCCGGGCCAGTACGTCAATGTCTGGATTGGCCAGGAAGCCACGCCGCGGGCGTTCTCGATTGCGTCGGCGCCCGCGTCGGACGAGATCGAACTGAATATCCGGCTGGTGCCTGGGGGCAGCGCCACCACCTACGTTCATGAAACGCTGTCCATCGGCGAGCGCTTGCAGCTGTCGGGCCCGCTCGGACGGTTCTTTGTGCGCAAGAGCGATCCGCGCCCACTGGTGTTCATGGCCGGCGGCTCGGGTTTGTCGAGTCCGCGTTCGATGGTTCTGGACCTGCTCGCGTCCGGCGATCCGCGCCAGATCGTGCTGGTGCATGGCGCGCGTACTGTCGACGAACTCTACTACCGCGATGCGTTTGAAGCGCTGGCCACGCGGCATGACAACTTCACCTATGTGCCCGTGGTGTCCGCCGAGCCGTTGCAAAGCAGCTGGACTGGCGAGCGAGGCTATGTCCACGACGTGGCATCGAGTCATTTCGGGCATGACTTCCGCGGCTGGCGCGCCTACCTGTGTGGACCGCCACCGATGATCGAGTCGTGCATTGCCGCGCTGATGCAGGGGCGCCTGTTCGAACGCGACATCTTTACCGAGAAATTCCTGTCGGCGGCCGACGCCAGCCAGGCCACACGCAGTCCGCTATTCCGTTCGCTGTAAAGACGCTGTACCCACAGAAAGGAGACAACCATGGACAAGATCCAGATCGACGCCGTACTCAACCGCATCGAGGAAACCACGGGCCAGCATGCCAACCCACGCATTGCAGCGATCGTGCACCGCATGGTGCGCGACCTGTTCTACATGATCGAGGACCTGGACGTGCAGCCCGAGGAGTTCTGGTCGGGCCTGAATTTCCTGGCCGAGGCCGGGCGCTCGGGCGAACTGGGCCTGATCGCGCCGGGACTGGGCTTCGACCATTTCCTTGACCTGCGCATGGATGAGGCGGAAGCAAGAGCTGGCATTGCCGGCGGCACGCCGCGCACCATCGAAGGACCGCTCTATGTGGCCGGCGCGCCGGTGGCGCAAGGCGAAGCGCGCCTGGACGACGGCACTGACGACGGCGAAGTGCTGGTGATGGAAGGGCAGGTCAGGGACGCCAGCGGCAAGCCGTTGCAAAATGCGGTGGTCGAGGTCTGGCACGCCAACTCGCTCGGCAACTACTCGTACTTCGATCCCACGCAGAGCGCCTTCAACCTGCGACGCAGTATCGTCACCGATAGTGAAGGGCGCTACCGTTTCCGCAGCATCATGCCGGTGGGCTACAGCGTGCCGCCAGACGGCACCACGAATCGGTTGCTCAAGCAGTTGGACCGCCACGGTACGCGTCCCGCGCACATCCACTTCTTTGTCTCGGCACCGGGGCACCGCAAGCTGACCACGCAGATCAATATCGATGGCGACCCGTATCTGTGGGAAGACTTTGCCTTCGCCACGCGTGAGGGGCTGGTTCCACCGGTGACACGCGTCGACGACCGGTCCGCGATGCAGGCCGCGGGCACCGATAAACCTTTCGCGATGATCCGCTTCGATTTCACCTTGCACGCGGAGAACACGAACGCCCCGCAGGCCGAAGTGGCACGTCAACGAGCAGCGGTAACAGCGTAGCGTGTGGTGATTGTTTTCTCCCCTCTCCCATGAAATGGGAGAGGGGCGGGGGGAGAGGGCCAGCGGC